>JAFAVZ010000582.1 GCA_019242175.1 Acidobacteriota bacterium | reverse complement strand
CGCATGATCTCGCTCATCAATGCCCGCCGGGCGGCTCTGTTTCTGCTCGAGAAAGAACGCTTCCGCCTCTTCCGCTCCTTCGGCGAAATCGACCTCCCCGAAGACGCGCTCGCCGCGATCGTCGCTTCCAAGACGGCCGTGACGCTCGAAGACGGCGCGCTCGCCGCGCTGCCGATCGTCGGCAACAACTCGACCATCGGCGTGCTCGCCATCGGCGACCGGGAGACGCGCGACGGCGTCGGGCCGTTCGAACAGAACGACCTCCGCCTCCTCTCGCTCTTCGCCAGCCAGGTGGCGATCGCTCTCGAAAACGCGCGGCTGCATAAGGAAGCGCTGGAGAAGCAGGCGATGCAGCGCGACCTCGAGCTCGCCGCCACAATCCAGCGCGACATTCTTCCGAAGTCGATCCCCCAGGTCGAAAGCATCGAGATCGCGACGATGGCCCGGCCGGCGCGCCAGGTCGGCGGCGACTACCACGCCTTCGTCGAACGCGACGGCGTCCTCACGATGCTCGTGGCCGATGTCGCCGGCAAGTCGATGCCCGCCGCGCTCCTCGTTTCCGCGCTGCACGCCGCCATCCAGCTTCTGTTCGCGGAAGGGAAGGGATTGGGCGAGGTGGCGACGGAGCTGAACAAACATCTCCACCGCTGGTCCGCGGACAACAAGTTCGTCACGATGGTCATGGTCTCGATCGACCGCGAAGCGGAGACGATCGAGTTCGTCAACGCCGGCCACAACCCCTGCTACCTCATCACTCCGACGGCATTGGAGACGATGAAGTCGCACGGCCTCCCGATCGGCATCATGGGCGCCTCGCGCTACCGTTCCCAGACCCGCCCGTTCCCCTCCGGCTCGACCGTCGTCCTCTACAGCGACGGGATCACCGAGGCGGAGAATGTGGCGGAGGAGGAGTTCGGAAACGAACGGCTGGAGGGTGTGATCCGCGCGAGCCTGGAAGGTGGCGCATCCGCGGTCCGCGACGCCATCGCCGGCGCCGTCGACGCCTTCACCCTCGGCGCCGCGCAATACGACGACCAGACGCTCGTCGTTGCCAGAACCGTTGCTGGTGACTAGGTCTGGTTTCTCGCGCCTGGGCGCGCTCGCGCGCAGCTGCGCAAGGAACCAGTAACCAGCAACGAGCAACGATGCTTGTTACAACTGCTCCTCCCTCCCGAACCCGCGCAAACGCCGGGCGTCCCACAAGAGAAAAGGAGGGATCCCATGAAAAGACTCGGATATCTGTGTGCAGTGCTCCTCGTGGCCGGCGTGGCGTGGGCCGGCTCTTCCTTCAGCGTGGCGCCGCAGGAGATGAAGAGCGGCGAGACGAAGACGTTCGACGACGGCGATCAGAAGATCTCCGTCTCGCGCAAGGGCGACGATCTCACCGTGAAGATCGAAGGCGCGGGCGATACGAAGAAGATCACCGTCTCGAAGGGGAACGACGGCACGATCCGCATCGATCGAGGCGACATCCTCGGCGCCCCCGGCTTCCGTTCCTTCGTCGTCGGGCCGGACAGCAAGGAGCGCAAGCGCATCATCATCGACGGCGTCCCGGTCGTGCCCGAGTTCGGCGAGCACTTCCGCACTCTGCCGCCGCTGCGGGAACGGAAGGCCCAGACGTGGTTCGTCTGCCCGAAAGACAAGACGATGATGGCCATCCCGGATGCGAAGGAAGACGCGACCTACAAGTGCCCGGTCGACGGCACCGTGCTGGAGAAGAAGAAAGGCCACGGCTTCAGCTTCTTCCTGGACGAGGACACGTTCGAGAGCAACGGCGTGTGAAGAACGCAAAAACGTAGGGCCGGCTCTCCAGCCGGCCCAATATCGATGCTGGGCCGGCTGGAGAGCCGGCCCTACGTTTTCACATCCCTTGAAACGACGCTCCCCGTTTCTCGAAAAACGCCGCCATCCCTTCCGCCGCATCCTGCGAGCGGAACGCGCGTAGCTGATGTTCGGATTCGAGGTCGAGTTGCGCGCGCAGCTCGTTGCGTTCCGAGGTGCGCAATGCGCGTTTGATGTCGGCGATCGGGAGGGGCGGGCCGTTCGCGATCGAGCGCGCGAGCGCGGCGGTCTCGGTCGGCAGGTCGGCCACCACCCGGTCCACCATCCCGATCTGCAGCGCCTCGGCGGCATCGATGATCCGGCCGGTCACCATCAGCTCGAACGCGCGGCTGGGGCCGACGAGGCGGGGCAGGAGCCACGTGCCGCCCCAGTCGGGATGCAGCCCGATGCGCACGAACGTCTCGCCCAGCTTCGCTTGCTCCGAGGCGAGGCGGTAGTCACAGGCGAGGGCGAGGTTGCAGCCGGCGCCGGCCGCCACGCCATTCACCGCCGCAATCACAGGCTTCCGCATCTCGACGATCGTGAGGATGATCTCCCGCCCGGCATCGAGCAGCTTGCGGAAGCGTGTTTCATCCCCCGCTTTCTGCAGCCCGCTCATGAAGTCGACGTCGCCGCCGGCGCAGAACGCGCGGCCGGCGCCGGTGACGACTACCGCCCGCACGCCCGCATCCGTCTCGGCAGCGCGGAGGGCGTCGAGCAACTCCTCGCGCATCGTGCCGCCGAACGCGTTCAGTTTGTCCGGACGATTGAGAGTGATGGTCGCGACGCCGTCCTGCGTCTCGCTGTTGATGAACGACATGGCGCGGGAGTTTATAGGTAGACTCTTCGTCACATGAAACGGATTGCCACGTGGATCCTCTACCTCACGATTCCGGCTGCGATCGCCATGCAGTTTCTGCACACGGGGCTCGTCACGCAGTTCGTGATCTCGTGCATCGCCGTGCTCCCGCTCGCGGCGTGGATCGGCGTGAGCACGGAGCAGCTGGCGCATCGGATGGGGCCGACGTACGGCGCGTTGTTCAACGCCACGTTCGGCAACTTTGCGGAGATGGTGATCGCGATCCTGGCGATCCGCGCCGGCCTGCCGGACGTCGTCCGCGCCTCGCTCAGCGGCTCGATCCTCGGCAATCTCCTCTTCGTCGCCGGCCTCTCGATGTTCTTCGGCGGCTGGAAGCGCGAGACGCAGAAGTTCAACGCGCTCGCCGCCGAATCACAGGCCGGCCAGCTGATCCTCGCCGCGGCGGCGATGCTCGTCCCGGCGATGTTCTTCCGTTCCGCGGTGCAGGCGCATCATCCGGAGCTGATCCATCCCGTTTCGATCGGCACCTCGATCGTGCTCATCATCACCTACGGTGCCGGCCTCTGGTTCTCGTTCCGCACGCACAAGCAACGCCTCACCGCCGTCGCCGAGCATGAGCACCTGCCGGAAGGCGAAGAGGCGTGGAGCATCAAAAAGGCGATCGGTCTCCTGCTCTTTTCCAGCTTGTTGATGGGCGTCGTGGCCGAAGGTCTCGTGCACGCGGTCGGGCAAGCCGGCGCGGCGTGGGGACTGAATCCGGTCTTTCTCGGCTTCATCGTGCTCGCGGTCGTCGGCAACGCGGCGGAGCATTCGACGGCCGTGATGCTGGCGATGCGCAATCAGATGGATACGGCGCTCAACATCTCGATGCAGTCGAGCGTGCAGATCGCGCTCTTCGTGACGCCGGTGCTGGTCTTCGTCTCCTATCCGCTCGGCCACCCGTTGGACATCCTCTTCACGCCCTTCGAGCTTCTCGCCGTCGGCCTCGGCGTCGCGATCTTCGCCTACCTCGTGATGGACGGCGAGACGAACTGGTACGAAGGGATCCAGCTCCTGGCCGTGTACGCGATCATCGCCGTGGCGCTCTACTTCCTGCCGGGAGAATCCGCGCCGGCGCCGGCGCACTGAGGTCGAGCGAGGAAAGCAACGTGGCAGTCGACGAGCAGGCGGTCTACAAACGGCCGTACTTCTTCGAGCTCTTCACGCTCGTCAATCTCGCCATCATCGTCGCGCTGACGCTGCCGCGCGGACTGCAGGTCTTGCCGACGCTGAAGGACTCGATGCGGACGTCGTGGCTGCCGTTCGGCGGCGAAGTCCTGCTCGGGATCGGCATCCGCCTCGCGGTCGCGGCCAGACGCGGCGAGATGAGCAGTTACCTGCGACGCATCCGCAGCGCGGGCTGGATCGTCGACACGCTGCGCCTGCTCTTCTTCACCATCGTGATGATCCACACCTACGGCTGGATCAAGCTCACGGTGCCGATCCTCCATCCGCGCCTCTTCGACCCCGAACTGTGGAACATCGATCAACGCATGCTCGGCGGCTACTCGCCGACGGTCTTCCTGCTGACGGTCTTTCGCCCCATCCTCTCGCTCTTCGATTGGTCGTACGCGAACATCTTCTTCGCCAGCATCGTCATCGCGTTCTCGTACTTTCTCTCCGCACCGGAGCGGAAGCTGCGCGTCGGCTTCGCGGACGGCAACACGCTGATGTGGATCCTCGGCGCGTGGCTCTATCTCGCGCTTCCCTCCGTCGGCCCCGCGTATCGGTTCCCCGAGGTTTGGTTCGAGTACACGCGGTTCCTGCCGATCACGCAGCACTTCCAGCTGATGCTGATGCGCAACTACCAGGCGGTGATCCGCATCGCGCAAGGCGGCAACGAGCCGATCTCGATCATCTATGGCGTCGCGGCGTTCCCCAGCCTGCACGTCGCGTTTCAGACGTACACGTTCCTCTGGATGCGCAAGCAGTGGCGCTACGGCCAGATCGTGTTCGGCATTTTCCTGTTCTTCATCCTGCTCGGCTCGATGGTGACCGGCTGGCACTATCTGATCGACGGAATCGCCGGCCTCGCGCTCGCCGTGCTCTGCTATTGGGCGTCGCATCGCTGGGCATTTCGATCCACGGCAGATCGTTGATCGCGGTATGCCCGCGACCCAACCTCGCAGCTCCCTCGGCGAGTTGCTCGCTCGCCGGACGGTGGAAGGCGAGCTCTACGAAAAACTCGAGAACAAGGCGGTGCGCTGCTTCTCCTGCGGCCACCGCTGCAAGATCCTCAACGGCCTGAACGGCATCTGCAAAGTCCGCTACAACGAAGACGGCATGCTGAAGGTGCCCCGCGGTTACGCCGCGGCGCTGCAGGTCGATCCCATCGAAAAGAAGCCTTTCTTCCACGCCTATCCCGGCGCGCTCGCGCTGTCGTTCGGGATGCTCGGCTGCGACTACCACTGCGGCTACTGCCAGAACTGGGTGACGTCGCAGGCGCTGCGCGATCCGGTCGCCGGGGCGCCGCCGACCGATCTCGAGCCGGCGGACATCACCCGCCTGGCCAAGCGTCACGGCGCAAAAGTGATCACGTCGACGTACAACGAGCCGCTCATCACGTCCGAATGGGCCGTCGAGATCTTCCGCGAGGCGAAGAAGGAAGGGCTCGTATGCTCGTATGTCTCGAACGGCAACGGGACGCCCGAGGTGCTCGACTACATCGAGCCCTATGTCGACTTGTACAAGGTCGACCTCAAAGGCTTCAGCGACCGCCATTACCGCGATCTCGGCGGCACCCTGCAACCGGTGCTCGATACGATCCGCGGCCTCAAGCAGCGCAAGATCTGGCTGGAAGTCGTGACGCTCGTCGTGCCCGGATTCAACGACTCGGAGGAGGAGCTGACGCAGATCGCCGAGTTCCTGGCCGGCGTCGATCTCGACATCCCGTGGCACATCACCGCGTTCCACGAGGACTACAAGATGACGGGCAACGGCAACACGCCCGCCCGCACGCTGCTCCACGCATACGAGATCGTCTAACGGGCCGGACTGCGCTACATCTATCCGGGCAACATCCCGGGCGGTTTCGGCGACAAGGAAGGGACGCACTGTCCGAAGTGCGATGCGTTGGTCATCGGACGCACCGGTTTCCGCGTGACTTCGTACTCGCTCGTCGACGGCAAATGCCCGCGTTGCGCGACCGCGATTCCGGGCGTTTGGGATGATGAGGCAGCGGTGGGAAGGAGCGGCGTTCCGCGGCCGGTCTGGCTGGCGTAGGCCGTGCTATCGTTCCGGCGCCCGTGGACGACTTTCTCGAAATCGCGAACATTGCCGACATCCCTCCCGGACGCGCCCGCGCGTTCGACGCGGGCGACCGGAAGATCGCCGTCTACCACACGGCGAATGGCTTCTACGCCAGCGACAACAGCTGTCCACATCGCGGCGGGCCGCTCGGCGAAGGGGATGTGATCGGCAACGAGATCGTCTGCCCCTGGCATCTCTGGGGCTTCGACGTGCAGACCGGCGTTTGTCTCGCCGTGCCGTCGCTCCACATTCAGACTCATGAAGTGCGCCTCGATGGCGAACGCGTTCTCGTCCGCCTGACACCAGTCCCCGCAACCACGGAATCGCTGTGAACCCGAAACCGCTACGCCACGTCGATCTCTACGGCCCGGCCGGCCGCCTTGAAGCGCTCTACCGCGAGCTGCAGGACCCGGCCGCGGTCGCCGTCGTCTGCCATCCGCTGCCCACCGGCGGCGGGACGCTGCACAACAAAGTCGTGTTCCGCGCCGCGCGCGGCCTGGAGGCGGCGAACGTCGCGACGCTGCGCTTCAACTTCCGCGGCGTCGGCGCCAGCTCCGGCGCATTCGACGGCGGCGAAGGCGAACAGGCCGACGTGCAGGCCGCGATCGAGTGGGTGAAACGCAAACATCCCGGCAAACCGGTGATCGTAGGCGGCTTCTCGTTCGGCTCCTGGGTCTCCAGCCGCGTGGCGTGCGAAGACCGCGACATCCTCGCCGTGTTCCTCATCGGAACGCCGGTGAACAAGTACGACTTCGGCTACCTCCGCCACTGCGAGAAGCCGATGCTTTTCCTGCACGGGACGCAGGACGAGCACGGCGAGATCGGAAAGGTCGAGAATCTCACGCAGACCGTGCGCAATGCGCAGAGCGTGATCGTGACCGGCGCCGACCACTTCTTCTCCAAGCAGCTCGAAGCGGTGGAGGAGACGATGCGCAGCTGGGCGGAAGAGGTCCTCGAGGGATGAACGAACCCAAAACGTAGGGCCGGCTCTCCAGCCGGCCCAATGAAGCACGGACGCGGCGGGCGTGCCCGCCGCATCATTCACGGCTGGGCCGGCTGGAGAGCCGGCCCTACGTTCTCGGCTGGGCCGGCTGGAGAGCCGGCCCTACGTTTTCAGCGCGTCGCCTAGCCACTGCAATCCCAGGATCGTTCGCGAGCCGTGCCACGTGAAAAGGTGGCCGCGGAACGGGCCGATCACGCGCGCATCGGGAAACGTCGCGCGATCCTCTTTCGTGAATGCGTACGGTTCGTCGGGCAGGAAGATGACGTCCGCGCGCACGTCATCCGGATCGACTTGCGGATAGCGCGCGTGCGACGCGAGCACGTTCGTTCCGCCCGTCGCTTCGACCAAACGCGAGACGTACGTGTCGCCGCCGCACCACATCCACGGCCGTTTCCAGATCGGCACCGCGAACGTGAACGAGCGGGGCGGGAGGGCGGCGCGGGCCGCGCGTAGCTTCTCCACGAGCGGCGCCGGATCGCGATGATGGATCGCGCCGAGGGTGACAAAGAGCTGCTCGACGTCTTTCAGGGTCTTCGGTTCGGTCGTGAACACCCGCGTGAACGTCTCCAGCTCCTCGGCATGCCGGCGCTGGTTCTCCTCGAGGTTCATGTGCACGAGGTCGGGCCCGAGCGCGCGGATTGCTTCGATGCGCGGGTTCTTCGTACCGCCGACGCGCGGCTGCGGCAGGTTCTCGGGGAAAATGCAAAAGTCGGTGATGGCGACGACGCTGTCGCCGGCGCCGAGGTCGAAGAGAGTTTCGGTGAGCGACGGGACGAGCGAGACGACGCACCGCGGAGGCGAGGGGAACGAGAACGCGCGGCCGAGCGCGTCGTGGATCATGCGCGGAGTCTATCCGCTCATGGCCGCGACCGCGCTCGTCCAGCTCTGGCTCGCGCGTCACTACTTCGGATTCCTCACCGGCGACGACGTCGAAGTCCTCGCCGCCGCTTTCCGCAGCGCGTTCGGTTTCGAGTACTCGCCGTGGGACGTGCGCAATCTCTTCGTGCCCGAGGTCGTGATCGCGCCGCTGCTGCGATTCGCGAATGCGGTCGGCGTCGTGGCGCCGGCGCGGCTGATCGAGATCGCGTCGCTGCCATTCATCGCGCTGAACGCGCTCACGATCTGGCTCGTTTTCCGTCTGGCGAAGAAGTGGAGTGAAGACGATCTCGCGGCGATTATCGCCGCATCGCTGTTCGCGCTGCACTGGCTGCCGCTAATGTTCGGCGCGACGGTGTATCCACGGACGATCGCCGCGGCGTGCATCGTCGGCGCCGCGCTGCTCGTCTCGACGCGCGACTCGCGCGGCGCCGCATTGCTCGCCGGCGCGCTGGCGGGGATCGCGTTCGCGGATCGTTTCAGCGAGATCGTGTTCCTTGCGCCCATGGTCATCCTGAGCGGGCACGGCCAGCTGCGCTCGTCGGCCAAGCCTTCACCAGGTTTCGCGTCCTCGCCTTCCTTGAAGAGGGTCAGGACATTACGGGGATGGGTGGCGGCGTGGGGGTGGGCTTCAGCCCGTCCCGGACTGGCGAAAGACGGTCCGTACATCGATGGCATCAGCAGCCACGGAGACGGCGAAGGATCCGCACCTTCAGGCGCGGCGCGAGATCGGTACGGATCCTTCGTTCCGCTCAGGATGACACTCGTCCTCATCGGCGCCGCGGTTGCCATTCTCCTCACGGTCGGCGCCTACGACTGGATCTCGTGGGGTGCACCGTTCGCGACCGTGCGCAGCTTCGCGAAGCTCACGCTCGTCGAGCCCGACTTTTCCTCGCGGGTGAAGTACCAGAGTCCGTGGTGGTATCTCGAGACGCTGCCGCGTTGGTGCGCGCTCACGATGCTGCCGCTGCTCTACGCCGCGCGCAAACGCGCGCATCTCACGTTCGTCTTCATCCCGCTCGTCGCGCTCTCGCTCATCAAGCACAAGGAGCTGCGCTACGTGCAGGGGCTCGTGCCGTTTCTCGCCATCGCCGCCGGCATCGGCTTCGCGACGTGGTGGCGCGCGGACAAACGCAAGCTCGCCGTGGCGTTGCTGGCGATCTCGTTGATCTGGAACCTCTACGGTCTCCGGTACATCGAGCGCAAGTCGATGCCCGCGGTGATGGCCGCGCGCATGCTGGCCGAAGATCCGCTCGTCCGGACGGTCGTCCTCTCCCAGATCTGGGCGTACGGCGATCGTCTCTACTTCACCGACCGCCGCCAAATCCGCGACGTGCAAACGCCGCCGCGCGACCTCGCCGCCGCCCTTCCTGGCGCGGATGCCGTCAGCCTCTACGAGAGCGACCTCACGCCCGCGATCGAGGCGCAGCTGCAGGCTGCCGGCTTCGGTCGCAAGGCGCATTTCGACAGCGGCGCCGCGCGCGCGGTCGTCGTCTACACTGCGGATCATGGACAACGTTGAAGTGAAGCCGAGCCGCATCCACGGCAACGGCGTGTTCGCGCGGAAGACGATCAAGGCGCGGCAGAAGATCGGCGAGCTCGCCGGCCAGCTGATTCCGATCGACGAGGCGCGCCGCCGCGCGAGCGAGCTGGAGTCGATCGCGATCGTCGAGTTCGACGACGACACCGCCCTCGACGCCTCGGTCAACCCGAACGAGTTTCGCTACGTCAACCACTCGTGCTCGCCGAACACGTACATGCGCCGCTACGCGCACCGCGTCGAGTTCTATTCGCTGCGCAACATCAAGCCGGGCGAGGAGCTGACATGCGACTACGGCGAGACGCATCACGAGGGCCAGCTCCCGTGCCGTTGCGGCGCGCGCGGTTGCAAAGGTGCTATTTGAAAACGTGGGGACCGGCTTCAGCCGGTCCCGGAGCGGGCTGAAGCCCGCTCCCACGTTTCACTTGATCAACTTCCGATACTTCGGATCGAGCGCGTCGATCAATCCGTCGCCGAGGAAGTTGAGGCCCATCACGGCGAGCATGATGGCGATGCCGGGATAGATCGCCAGGTGATTCGCGCGGCCGAGGTATTGGCGGCCGTAGGTGAGCATCGAGCCCCACGACGGCGTCGGCGGCTGTACTCCCAGCCCCAGAAAAGACAGCGAAGCCTCGGCCAAAATGGTTCCGGCCAGGCCGAGCGTCGCCATCACGATCACGGGGTTGATCACGTTCGGCAAGACGTGCAATGCGATCACGCGCGGTGACCGAGCGCCGAGCGCCTTCGCCGCCGTGACGTACTCCATCTCGCGCACCTTCAACACCTGCCCGCGCACGAGCCGCGCGTAGCCGACCCACGCAACGACGACGAGCGCGAGGATGACGTTGTTCACGCTCGGCCCGAGCACGGCGACCATGGCGATCGCGAGCAGGATGCCGGGGAAGGACAGCAGGATGTCGGTGATGCGCATGACGATCGTGTCCCAGGCGCCGCCGAAGTAGCCGGCGATCGCGCCGAGCGTCGCACCGATGAGCGCCGCGATGACGACGACGCTGAAGCCGACGCGCAGCGAAACGCGCGCGCCCCAGATGATTCGCGACAAGACGTCGCGGCCCAGCTCGTCGAGACCGAGCAGATGCTGCTTCGACGGCCCATCGAGCCGATGCGCGAGATCCTGTTCCGCCGGATCGTAAGGCGCGAGGAGCGGCGCGGCGACGGCCATCAGCAACAAGGCGACCGTCAGCACGAGCCCGATCATGAAGGCGAAGTTCTTCAGCACTTTTCTCATTCGAGCTTCACCCGCGGATCGACCACGCCATACAGCAGGTCGCTGAGGAAATTCACGAAGATGTAGGTCATGGCGATGACGAGGATCGACGCCTGCACCTGCGGATAGTCGCGCGTCGTGATCGAGGTGATCAGGAGGCGGCCGAGGCCGGGCCAGGAGAAGATCTGCTCGGTGATGATCGCGCCGGTGAGCAGCGACCCGAACTGCAGCGCGAGAACGGTGATCACCGGGATCAGCGCATTCTTCAGCGCGTGGCGGAAGATCGCCTTCGTGCGCGTCACACCCTTCGCAATCGCCGTCGTCACATAAAGCTGCCCCAGCTCCTCGGCCACGCTGACCCGGATCATGCGCGTGAGGATCGCGGCGAGGGCGAGCCCCATCGTGAGCGCGGGGAGGATGAGCGACTTGATGCCGTCGTCGCGCCCGGAGACCGGAAGCCACTCGCGGTTGATGGCGAACGCGATGATGAGCAGCGGCCCGAACCAGAAGCTCGGCATCGACACCCCGATCAAGGCGAAGAAGCGCGCGACGTTGTCGATCCAGGAGTTGCGGTAGATCGCGGAGATCATCCCGAGCGGGAACGCCACGAGGAGCGCCACGAGCATTGCGCCCATGGCGAGCTGGATCGTGGCCGGGTAGCGTTCGGCGATCTCTTTCGAGACGCTCTCGTTCGTGCGGAACGAGCGCCCGAGGTCGGCATGCGCGACGCGGCCGAGGTAGTGGACGTATTGCGCCCACAGCGGCTGGTCGAGGCCGAGCGCCTTGCGAACGTTCGCCACGTCCTCCGGCCGCGCGCCTTCCCCCGCGATCTGCACCGCCGGATCGCCGGGGATGAGGTGGATGAGGGAGAATACGAGGGTGAGGATCCCGAGGGTGATCGGGATCATCTGCAGCAGCCTGCGGATGATGTACTGAGTCATGAGACGGTTGGCGTCGGTTGCAAGCCGCGTGTCACCTCATTGTCATCCTGAGCCCCGAAGAGGTCGAAGGATCTCCCGCCACGAGCGCTTTCCGCCTGCATCAGGAGATCCTTCCCCGTCTTCGCGGGTCAGGATGACAGCGTTCAACCCTTTGCATTGATGGTCCAGCCGGCAATTTTCACGGTCGGCGCGAGGGTGCCGCCGAACATGTTGAACCAGGTTCCGACCCGCCGCCGCTCTCGCGTCAGCCCCTCCACCCGGTTCAGCGCTTCGGTCAGCGATTGCGTCCAGCGGAGGTTCGGCAACCGCGCGACGACTTCGCCGTCGCGGATGAGGAACGTGCCGTCGCGCGTGGTGCCGGTCATCAGCGCCGTCTTCGGCTCGAGCAGGCCGTTCACGTAGTTGAAGCGCGTGACCCAGATGCCGAGCTTCGTCGAGCGGATGAGCTCCTCGCGCGTGGCGTCGCCGCCGTCCATCGCCATATGAAACGACGATCCGTGCTCGGACGAGCCGAGGCTCCAGCAGCTGGCCGTCGGCGCGAGCTGGAGACGGTCGGCGTAGGCCTTGTCGAGCGCCGGCGAACGAACGATGCCGTTCTCGACGAGCGCGACGCGGCGCTTCGGCAGGCCTTCGAGATCGAAGGGGAAGGGGAGGAACGACTCGTCGACGGCGTCGTCGGCGATGGTGACATTGCGTCCGAGGAGCTGTTCGCCGAGGCGGCCGGCGAAGAAAGAGGTGCCGTCGTCGAAGGACTGGCCGCTGAACGCGATCATGTTCAGCCACTCGAATACTTCGGAGAGCGCGGGCGGCTCGAGGATGACGTCGTAGGCGCCGGGCGGGAGGTCTTCCGGCTTGTCGACGAGGAGGGTGGCTTTGTCCGTGGCTTCGTCGCCGAGGGCAAGGATGTTGACGTCGTTGGCGCTGCGGGCGCAACGCGTGGCGTAGCCGGAGGCGCCGCTGCTGAGGGCGATGACCGTCGCATCGGAGGACGTCATCTGCGCGTAGCGCTGCACGCCGTGCGTGTTCGCCGTCGCGACGCTCGCGGTCGCCGTCGACCAGGAGCCGGCGAACGTGACGCCGCGTTCCCGGCCGCGATCGAACATCGCGCGGAGGTCGTGCGCCTTCGCGGCGGGGTCGAGGAGCGCGGTTGCCTCGTCGAACGTGCGCAGCTGCGGTGCGGGCTCGCCCTCGCGATAGAGACCGCTGAAGTGCTGGAGCGGACCGGCATGACGCGCGGCTTCGCGCGCGAGCTCGGCGACGCGGGCCAGCTCATCGGGATCGAAGGCCGAGGTCGTGGCGACACCCATCGCGCCGTTGACGATCACGCGCAACGTCAGCGACGCGCTCTCGTCCGACATGTTCTGGTGCACGCCGGAGTTCGCGAAGCGGCTCACGTCGTGATCGACGGCGATGAAAACCGCGTCGGCTTCGCTCGTCTGTGCGGCGCCGAGGGCGCGGGCCAGGATCTCCTGGCTTTCCTGCTCGCTCCGCATCAGGCCATCTCCACGTTGCGGAACCGCGCCGCGGGCGCGCCGTGTGCGACGCGCATCGTCTGCATCGGATCGCCTTTGCCGCAATTCGGCAGGCCCCAGATCTGCCACGAGGCGCGATCGCCGACGGCGTCGCAGGAGCGCCAGAAGTCGGGCGTCGTGCCGGTGTAGACCGGGTTGCGCAGGAGGCGGCCGAGGCGGCCGTTCTCGATCTCGTAGGCGACTTCGCAGCCGAACTGGAAGTTCAGGCGGAGATCGTCGATCGACCACGACTTGTTCGTCTCGACGAAGATGCCGCGCTTCGTGTCGCGGATGATGTCTTCGACCGGCGTCGTGCCCGGCTCGAGGTTGATGTTCGTCATGCGGATGATCGGGATGCGCGCCGCCGACTCCGCCCGCACCGTGCCGTTCGACTTGCGGCCGATGGCCGGCGCGGTGTCGCGGCCGGTGAGATAGTCGACGAACATGCCGTCGCGGATCAGGTGGAAACGCTGGGCCGGCACGCCGTCGTCGTCGAAGCCGAAGGAGCCGATGGAGCCGGGGATCGTGGCGTCGGCGACGATGTTCACCAGCTCCGAGCCGTAGCGGAAGTCGTTGAGCATGTTCGGCTGGAGAAACGAGCCGCCGGCGAGGGAGATCTCCAGACCGAGGGCTCGGTCGAGCTCCGTCGGATGGCCGCACGATTCGTGGACCTGCAACGCGAGCTGCGCGGAGCCGACGATGAGGTCGAAGCGTCCGGCCGGCGCTTTGGGCGCCGCGAGCAAGGCCAGCGCTTCGTCACGGATCTGCAGTCCTTTCTCCGCGAGCCGCAGGCGCTCGATGAATTCCCACCCTTCAGCTTGAAAGTCGCCGCCGAAGGGATTCGGGTAGGTGCGGCGCTGCATTTCGCCGCCGTCGATGGCGATGGCTTCGATGCCGCCGCCCATCTCCGTCGTGGTCTGGTCGAGGAACGTGCCGATCGTGGAGGCGAAGAGTTTTTCCTGGCGGTAGCAGGAGATCTCGCCCGCGACCTGCTGCATGCGCGGATCGCCGCGCATCGGCTCCGTGGCCTGGAGGAGATGGTCGATCTTGCGTTCCAGCGGAATCGACCACGGGTCGATTTCGAACTTCGACGCCCAGGTGGAGACGTGCGGCTCGATGTCGCTCAAGACGACCGGCGCGGTCGACGCGATGTTGCTCGCCGCCGCGACTGCCAGGGCGCGCTTCGCCGCACGCCGGATCGATTCTTCGTTGACGTCCGAGGTGGCGGCGAAGCCCCAACCGTTGCCGACGAGGACGCGGACGCCGAGGGCGTGGTCGACGTTGGCGGAGAGATGGTCGACCTCTCCGTTGCGGACTTTGACGTGCTGCTGATGGGTGGCCGTCCACCGGATGTCGGCGTAGCGGAGGCGCGCGCCCGCCAGCGAGCCAAGGACGTCTTCGAGCAGCTCGCGCGGCGGCTTCATGTGCGAGGCGGATTATATGGGGTTGCCTTGACAGGGGCGGCGGTTGTTCTTAGTGTCAATTTATCCAGAAAGGGGGAATGACTCCTATGCGGCAGCGAGCGATGTTGGGACTTCTCTTGGTGGTTTCGCTGATGGTGGGATCGCGGAGTGCGATGGCGGCGGGTTCGTGCAGCCTCGTGATATGTGGAACCAAGTGCATCACGCACGACGTGAACTTCGGTGGTTTCTGCAACTTCGATGCACCCAGCACTACCGGCTGCGTTCAGTTATTCGGTCCTGATTGCGCGAGCATGAGCAATACGCCATGCTGCATGGCCCCCGAGACTGCGGCTGGATTTTAGAAATGGCTCGTTGCCTGCTGTCACTTTGCATCGCGGTCACCTCCACGCTGCTCGCAGCGGGGTCGCCGATCCCCGACCTGCGCACCGGAAATGTGAACGGATTGAAGGGGATTCTTTTCTGGCCGTCTGACGTAGCGGCTGGCGCCGATAAGTCGGTGCCGCTTCAATCGGTGGAAGGATGCGAAGTGCATCTCGTTCCTGTCCTGGAGCTTGATCGCGAGTTGACGTTCCCGTGCGGCAAATGGTTCGCGTTGCCGGCCAATGGGTCCTACAAGCATTGGCTCGAGATGGATGGACGCATCACCCCGAACATGGGACTGATGGTCTACAGCCGGCTGCCCTTCGAAGGATCCGGGATGGGTTCGTTGAATGGCGTTGCGCCAGCTGGTCGCGTGATGATGCCGCGAGCTCGGTCGTTGCCTGAAACAGAGGGATTGCGGTTGATCTCGATCGAGGCTCGGTACGGCTGGAATCGAGAAGGACCGCGGGTTTTCGATCGCCGCATGCCCGATGCGCACAAACCGGTGCAGATGCCCGAGGGCCGCGTTCTCGCCGGCCGCTTCGATCGCAAGACGAACGACGCGATCGCGCTCTCCAAACCGGTCGACGTCAGGCCCGATCGCATCGTGGAAGTCTGGCCGACGCCGCCGACGGACAGTGACGTGCTCGTCGTCTTGACGAAGCCGCGGGAGCTGGTCGCGGACAAGCCGATCGCCGTGAACCTCGCGTTGGACGGCAAGCGTCCCGACGTCCTCCTCAACGCCTTCGACCGCGTCCTCGCGGTCTGGTACGGCGTCGCGGCGCGGCACGCCACAGTCACCCTCGAATCCGAAGCCGCGTTCTGGCCGGCGAGGGAGATCGACCTCGTGCGAGGCAAGGTCACGACGGTGCGCGCGGCGTTGCAGAGGCTGCCGAATGCGCATGTCTCCATCAACGTCCCGGCGGGCGTCACCATCGCCGAAAAGATGAGGCTCGAGATCCGGAGGTCGAATGAGACCGTGCGCAGCGAGTCGGTCGTCCCGGGCGAGCACGACCTGAACGCGTTGCCGGCGGAGATGCTCACCGCCATCTTGCATGTCGGCGAGTGGACGGCCTCCGAGGTCCTCGACCTCTCCTCCGGGGACGACGCGAAAGTGCAGTTCGATCTGCAGCCCATCGACGTGAAGGGCAGCGTCTACTACGGCGAGGAGCGAGCGGCCGCGGAGCTGGAGTTTCTGAACGATCAGGAATGGCGGCGGGTGAAGACGAACGACCGGGGCGAGTATGCCACGACGTTCTGGTGGCCGAAGGTGCACATGGTTCGCGTCCGGATCGATGGGCGCAACCAGCCGCCGTATCTCGACTCCTTCCGCGAGATCGTCGAGAGCGGCACGGTCGACTTTCACGTCCCGCGCACGGATTACGTCGTGCACGTGCGCGACGCGACGACCGGACACGGCGTCGCCGGCGCGTTGGTCATCGTCGGCAATGAAGGAAAGGGCGGGCGCAACAGCGGCCAGCGCATCACGACGGACAGCGAAGGCGTCGCGGCGTTGCCGCCCGTCGATGAGGGCGAGCTATACGTCGGCGTCAGAGCCGAGCGCTACGCCTCGGCGGAGCGCACGATGACCGTCGATGACGAGCATCACGACATCGACGTCGCGCTCCAGCCGCTTCGCATCGCCGGGACGTTGCAACTCCGCCTCGCGAGCGGCGCAGCCGCCGCGCAGGTGGACGTCTGGGCATTCGACGGCACCATGACGCCGCTCTGGCGCGGCACGACGGACAACGACGGAAGTGTCGAATTGCCAGAGGTCGCTGCCGGTGCCGTGCTGCTCGTGCGTCATGCGCAGGCGGCGAGCACGGCGCGCACGTGGACGCCCGCCGGCGAAGGCGAAACATGGACGCTCGACGCACCGGCCGCGCCCTTGACGGTCGTCGCGAAAGACAACGCCGCCAACGCGTTCGTCGCGTTGTGGCTCGACGGCGTGAAGCTCTCCGGGCCGCTGCTGACGTTCGCCACGTGGTCGATGCCGGCCACGGATCGCGACGGCATCTGGACGGGACGCAACCTGCCGCCGAAGCCGACGCGCATCCTCCTCCTGCCCTCGACCGGCGCGACGTCGACCGCGTTCGATGCGATCGCGCAGCGCGTCGACTATCCGTGGCCGGCGGCGATCACTGCGCCGGTGAGCAAGTAGTTGCCCTGCATTTCCTGCCTAAGGAATGTGGGAACCGGCTTCAGCCGGTTCCGGGGCGGGCTGAAGCCCGTCCCCACGTTGTTGGTTCCGTGTGCGGCCGGGCGCTCATCTAACAACTACGAACCCGCAACCAGTAACCATCATCCGAAATAGTGACAGCGCGAGGTGCACGTCTCCTCGATCGTCACCCGATGCAGGCCGGGCAGCTCCTTCGCCAAACGGCCGAAGATCCACACCGCGACCATCTCGGACGTCGGGTTCTCCAGGCCGGGGATCTCATTGAGGTAATAGTGGTCGAGCTCGCGAACGATCGGGTCGACGACTTTGCGCAAATCGGCAAAGTCGATGAGCCAGCCGGTCTTCGGATCGACGTTCCCCCGCACCGCGATCTCGCCCCGAAAAGAGTGGCCGTGCAGGCGCCGGCATTTATGGCCTTCCGGCACGTTCGGCAGCATGTGCGCGGCCTCGAACCGAAAGTCCTTCACCAGCTCCACGAAATGTGATTGCATTGCGGGCGAGAGCATACACGCCTGACTGGCGGAGGTTTTGCTCTTTCCGCAAGCAGTATGGCCAGCAACTACACGACAGACCGCGACCGCTCGATCGGCAACATCATCAAGGATCTGACCGCCGACTTCTCGATGCTCTTCCGCAGCGAGATCGCGCTGCTCAAACTCGAGATCAAGGACACGGTCGCCAAGCTCGGCGGCGGAGCGGCCATGTTCGCGGCCGCGGCCTTCCTGGCCATCTTCGGCCTCGGCTTCCTCTTCGTCACCATCACCCTCGGCCTCGTCGCCCTCGGCGTCCCCGCCTGGGTCTCGACGCTCATCGTGACGGTCGTGCTCTTCGTCGTGGCCGGCGTGCTGGCGATGATGGGGAAGAAGAAATTCGCCGCGGTGCAGTTCGTGCCCAATCAATCGATCGAACAGATCAAGACCGACATCGAGACGATCAAGGCCGACGTGGCCAGGGTCACGAGCAAGTGATCAGGAGCAAGTGAATGGACGCGACGGAGAAGCAGGATATCGAGCGCAGCATCGAGCGGGCGCGGGACGGGATCGGGGATCGCATCGACGAGCTCGATCGTCATCTCCGCTCCACGCTCGACTTCAAGACGATGGCGTCGGAGCACGCCCCGGAAATCGTCGCCGGCGGCGCTCTCATGGGCTTGCTCGTCGGCTTCGGCTTTCCGAAGCTCCTCAAGCTCACGCTGAAAGTCGGTGTGCCGGTCGCGTTGATCGGATACGCCGTGAAGCTGCGCATGAAAGCGAAGGAAGAAGACGAGCTCTCCCTCGGGCACTCGTAGCGGCGGGCTTCCATCCGTCCGGGCCGGCTGAAGCCGGCCCCTACATCCTCATCCTCAACGCGTGCGCACATAACGCGCTCCCGGCAACGCCCGCACCCAACCCGTCAGCTCCAGATCCAGCAGCGCCGCGGCGAGCGACGCGGGCGTGCACTGCAGTTTCAAGGCGATGCCTTCCGCGTTGCGCGGATCCTCGAAGTCGAGCGCGGCGTAGACCTCCGGATGCGGCGGTGGCTCATGTGGCGACGCAGGAATCGTCAGGTTCATGTGCAACTCGTCGAGCACATCCTGCGCGTCGTGCACGAGCTTCGCGCCGTACTGGATCAGCCGATGCGTTCCCTCCGAGCCGGCGCTGAAGATCGACCCGGGTACGGCGAACACTTCGCGGTTCTGCTCCGCCGCCATCCGCGCGGTGATCAGCGACCCGCTGCGGATCGTCGCTTCCACCACGACGGTGCCGAGGGTGATGCCGGAGATAATGCGATTGCGGATGGGAAAGTTCATCGCCATCGGCGGCGTGCCGGGCGCAAGCTCCGTGAGCAGGAGGCCGACGCGTTTGTAGAGCTTGCGATTCGAGCGGGGATAGAGGACGTCGATGCCGGTGCCGAGCACGGCGATCGTCGCGCCGCCTGCTTCGACCGCGGCTTCATGCGCCGCGGTATCGACGCCGAGAGCCAGGCCGCTGACGATGGCGCAGCCGGCGGTGGCGAGCGGTGCCGCGAGCACGCGCGCGGCGTTGATCGCGTAAGGCGACGCGCGGCGCGAGCCGACGATCGCGACGGACGGCATGCGCAGCAACTGCAGGTCGCCGCGGAAATGCAGCGCCAGCGGCGGGTCGGCGATTTCCCGCAGCAAGGGTGGATAGTCGTCATCGAGAATGGTGATCACCGTTTCGC
>JAFAVZ010000560.1 GCA_019242175.1 Acidobacteriota bacterium | reverse complement strand
TTCCATGGATTTGGAGAAGCCTTTTGTCCATAGAATAGCGACCAGATAAAGTAACACAGGGGAAGCAGATAGCCTACCCCGAGGATCGAGGCGCCCGCCGTCGAGAGCACGTTCAGCACCTGGAACTCCGGCGCATACGCGTGGTAGCGGCGCGGCATGCCGACGTAGCCGAGGAGGAACTGCGGGAAGAAGGTCAGGTTGAAGCCGACGAAGACCAGCAGCGCCGCGAGGCGCGCGCCGAACTCCGGATACATCCGGCCGCTGATCTTCGGCCACCAGTAGTGGATGCCGGCCAGGTACGCCATCACCGTCCCGCCGACCATGACGTAGTGGAAGTGCGCGACGACGAAGTAGGTGTCGTGCACGTGGACGTCGAGGCCGAGCGCGGCGAGGAAGAGGCCCGTGACGCCGCCGATCGTGAAGAGGCCGATGAAACCGAGCACGTACAGCATCGGCGTCATCCAGGAGACCGACGCCTTGTACATCGTGGCCGTCCAGTTGAACACCTTGATCGCCGACGGCACCGCGACGAGCATCGTCAGGAACGAGAACATCATCGCCGAGTAGACCGAGATGCCGGCGACGAGCATGTGGTGGGCCCACACGGCGAAGCCGAGGAACCCGATCGCTAGCGAGGAGAAGGCGACGAAGCTGTAGCCGAAGATCTTCTTGCGCGTGAACGCCGCCACGCACTCCGAGATCACGGCCATGGCCGGCAGAATCATGATGTAGACGGCCGGGTGCGAGTAGAACCAGAAGAGATGCTGGTAGAGCACCGGATCGCCGCCGAGCGCGGGATCGAAGATGCCCACGCCGAGCGTGCGCTCGATCATCAGCAGCACGAGCGTGATCGCGAGCACCGGCGTCGCCAGCAGCATCACGACGCTCGTCGCGTACATCGACCACACGAACAGCGGCAGGCGGAACCAGGTGAGCCCCGGCGCGCGCATGCGGTGAATCGTCACCACGAAGTTGAGGCCGGTGAGGATCGAGGAGAAGCCGGTGATGAACGCGCCGAACGTGGTGGCGAAGACGTGCGTATTCGAGAACTGCGTCGAGAACGGCGTGTAGAACGTCCAGCCCGTGTCGACGCCGCCGCTGATGATCACGTACAGGCCGAAAATCGCGCCGACCATGTACACGTACCAGCTCAGAAGATTGATCTTCGGGAACGCGAGATCCTTCGCCCCGAGCATGATCGGCAGGAGGAAGTTCCCCAACACCGCAGGAATCGCAGGGATGAGGAAGAAGAAGATCATCACGACGCCGTGCAGCGTGAAGAACTTGTTGTACGTATCCGAGGTGAGCAGGTCGCCCTCGGGCGTCAGGAGCTCGAGGCGGAGCATGAACGCGAAGAAGCCGCCGACGAAGAACATCAGCGACACGCTGATCATGTAGAGGATCGCGATGCGCTTGTGGTCCTTGGTGAGGAGCCAGGAGAAGATCCCGTAGTCCTCGTTGAGGTAGTGCCGCGTTTTGGACGGCTCGATCCAGCGCAGATCGTGAAGCGTGGTGGAAGTCATGGATGTGTTCCGTTCTGAGTCGTCGTCGAGGTGGTCGTCGTCGCGGCAGGCGGCTGCGCGCCCGGGTTGTTGGGCGAGCCGGCGGCCGTCACGAAGGACCGCGGCGACTCGACGGCCGGCGCCGGCGTGGCTTGCACGCCGAGGGATTTCACATAGGCCAGGAGCTTGATCAGCTCATCCTCGCTCACCTGCCCCTGGAACGTCGGCATCACCGGCGCGAAGCCCTGGACGATCTTCGCCTGAGGGTTGAGGATCGACTCGCGGATGTAGTTGTCGTCCGCGGTCGCCGTGGTGTTGTCGGAGAGGAGCACCGGCTTGCCGTACACGCCCGCGAGGTTCGGCCCGCGGCCGGTGTTGTCGCCGGTGTGGCAGGTGTTGCAAGCGTATTTCTGGAAGAGCTTCTCGCCCTGCGAGGCGAGCGAGCCTTCCGTGCCGCCGGCCAGCCAGCGCTGGTAGTCCGTCGGCTCCATCACTTCGACCCAGCCGATCATCCCGGAGTGGAGCGTGCCGCAGTACTCGGCGCAGAAGATGTGATAGCGGCCGGGCTTCGTCGCCTGGAACCAGAGCGTGCGGTAGCGGCTGGGCAGCACGTCTGCCTTTACGCGGAACGCGGGAAACCAGAGGCTGTGGATCACATCCTCGGAAGCCATGGTGATGCGCACGGGGCGATTCACCGGAACGTGGAGCGTGTTGATCTCGCGCTGGCCGGTCGGATGCTGGAACTTCCACATCCACTGGCGGCCGGTGGCGTAGACGTCGAGCGCGTTGTCCGGCGCGCGCATGACGTGGAAGTACACGTACGCGCCGGCGAGGAAGATGCCGATGAAGATGAGCGTCGGGATGATGGTCCAGGCCATCTCCAGCGACTTCGGTGCTTCCTCTTCCTGGGCCAGCTCGTTTTCGGGACGACGGCGGTACCGGATGGCGAAGTAGAAGATGACCAGCCAGATCAGGAGGGAGACGCCGCCGGTGAGCGCGACGAGGCCGAGATAGAGCGCGTCGACGTCGCGGGCGACGGTCGAGGCCTGTTCGGGGAACAGCGGAAAGTCGAAAAGCAGCATCATGGGTTGTCGGTCTTCTTCGGCTTTCTATCGGTGCGAACCATGAAAACGATGAACCCGGCCAGGGCGAAGACGGTGGTGATGCCGCCCGCCCGCACGAAGATCATCGCGCTGCGGCTGTACTTCCCGATCGCCGGATCGTAGTGATAGCAGAGGAGAAGCAACTGCTCCGCCGCGCCGCCGATCTTCCCCTCGCTGGCCTCGGTCAGCGCGAGCCGGAGGTCGCGCGGCTTGTACTCGAAGCCGTAGAGATAGCGCGAGATCTTGCCGCTCGGCGTGACGACGAGGATGCCCGCCGCGTGCGCGAACTGGTCGCTCTGCGGGTCGTACGAAAACTCGAACCCCGCCGCCTCGGCGATGTGCTTGATGGCCGTTTCGTTCGCGGTGAGGAAGTGGAAGCCGCCGGCGGTGGAGAGCCGTCCGTAGTGGCGGACGTACTCGTCTTTCTTGAGCGCCGCGTTCTTCGGCATGTCCCGCGGATCGATGCTGAGCGTGACGACGTCGTACTCCTTGCCGACGTCGTAGCGCAGCTCGGTGAGCGAGCGCACCAAGCCGTCGCCGACGATCGAGCAGAGCATCGGGCAGCGGTAGTACATGAACTGCAGCAGGACCGGCCGGCCGCTGGTGAAGTAGTCGCGGAGGCGATGGACGGAGCCGTCGTCGTCGCGGACCTGCGTGTCGAGCGGGAGCTGCGAGCCGAGCTTCTGCTGCAGCGCCGCCTTGCCCGGGAGCTTCGGCGGAGCGCTCGAGCTTTGGGCGCACAGCGGGAGCGCCAGCAGCAGAACCAGCGCTGTCATGCCGAGGCGCGCAGACGTCGAAGCATCTCCCCCGTTCTTGCGGGGAGATCCTTCACCGTCGATGCGGCTCAGGATGACAGAGAGCGTCTTCACGGACGCGCCCCCGTTTGCGGAGCCTGATTCTGCCCGCCGGCCGGGACCGGCGCGATCGCCGGCGCAGCACCTGCGGCGGGCGGCGCGGCATTCGTGTCCGGCACCGAGGCGGCGGTTGGTCCGCCTGCGGTCGGCGTCGTCGAGGCGGCGGCCGTCTGGAACACGCCGCGTTGCAGCGCGAGATCCTTCGCCTGTTCGATCGGGATGTGCACGACCTGCTTCTGCGGGTCGACCCAGCCGTAGTTCTTCAGGATCTTGTCTTCGCGGGCGCGGAGCTGCGCGAGGTCGGTGACCGGCGTGTTCGTGTACGGCGGCTGCAGGTCTTCCGGCTTGTCGCTCATCTTGCGCGGGAAGGGCTGGAGGCGCGGCTCGACCGGAACGTTCGCGTCGGCCGGGCGGGCGACGGCGGTCATCGGATCCATCTGCCGGCTCCGATTGCGCTCGAAGGCCGCGAGGCCTTTGAAGATGCCCCAGACCATCAGATGGATGACCAGCCCCAGCACCACGACCGTGACGCCGAAGATGAGCAGAGCGCGCATCGGGACATC
>JAFAVZ010000564.1 GCA_019242175.1 Acidobacteriota bacterium | reverse complement strand
TGGCGGAGGAGGTCGATCATGTACTTGAAGTACTCGACGTGCCCGCCCTGATACGACGTGATGGCGATGGCCTGCACGTCTTCCTGGATGGCGCAGCGGACGATCTCGGCGACGGAGCGGTTGTGCCCGAGATGGACGACTTCGGCGCCGGAGGACTGCATGAGGCGGCGCATGACGTTGATCGCGGCGTCGTGGCCGTCGAAGAGCGAGGCCGCGCTCACGATGCGCAGGTGGTGGCGAGGTTTGTAGGCAGTGTTCGTTTGCACGCTGTCTCCGAAAGCAATCGTAGTCTGATTTGCTTCCTCCCGCGAACGGGCGTAGCTTGTTCCCAACCCCGTCCAAAACCGCAGCACCAATAGGAGGAAGGAATGAGCTCTCTTTTCCCGGTTCTGCTCCTGCTCCAGGACGACCCCAACGCGGCAGCCTCGGCCGCCGTCGCCGGTATGGGTGCCGGCATCCTGATCGTGTACCTCGTCATCGTCCTCGTCACCATCATCGGCTTGTGGAAGGTCTTCGAGAAAGCCGGCGAGCCTGGCTGGGCCGCCATCGTTCCGCTCTACAACATCGCGGTGATCTGCAAGATCGCCGGCAAGCCGATGTGGTGGGCGATTCTTTACTTCGTGCCGTTCGTCAACTTCGTCATCGCGATCCTCGTCTCGATCGGCGTTGCGAACCGTTTCGGTAAGGGCACCGGCTTCGCCCTCGGCCTCACCTTCCTGCCGTTCATCTTCTATCCGCTCCTCGGCTTCAGTGACAGCCGCGCGGGCGCTCCCGCCATGGCATAATTCGCGTTCTCGGGGCGGGCGACCAAGCCCGCCCCGCAACCGAACGCCGCCTTGCACTTCCTACTCGCCCTTCTCCTCGCCACCACCACACCGGCTCCCACTGCGGACGAACAGTTCCGCGTCGGGCAGCAGCTCGTTCAGCCGAATGCGGACGCCGACAGCCTGAAGCGCGCCGTCACGGCCCTCCAGGAAGCGTTGCGCCTCGGCTACTCCGACGCGATCGCCGCGCATCATCTGCTCCTCGCCGCCTACCAAGGGTTGGGCGATGTGCCGAACGCGAAGCGCGAGGCGGAGGCGATCATGGCCGCCGATCCGAGCGACGGCGACGCGCGTCTCGCCTGGATCGAGACGCTGCCGCCGAAGCAGCAGCTCACGGAGCTGCAGTCGATGGCCGAGAAGTCGCCGAACGACTCGATCTTCCAGCTGATGATCTCTCACGCGGCGTTCACCGCCGGCGACTTTCCGCTCGGCGTGAAGAGCGCGCGCAAGTGGCTCGACGGCTCGCAGATCAAAGAACAGCAGGATCTCTTGCCGACGTTGTTCGCCGAGCGCTCCGAGGCGGAGCTCGAGGCGATCCTGAAGGCGGATGGGACGCTGTATCCGGCGCATCTGATGCTCGCCGGTCTGCTGCTGGCGAAGCCGGGACCCGAAGCTTACGAACAGCTCCGCGAGTTCTATCGCGACGCGCCGGCACCGATTGCCACTGCGTACAGCGCCGCCATCTTCAAGCAGCTCAAAGCGGCGAACCGTTCGGAAGACGGTCTCAAGCTCCTTCGCGAGTTCAGCACGAAGCTCGAAGAAGGCGCGATGCAGAAGCATTGACGAAGCGTTGATGAAACGTTGAGCGTGCGCCCGATCACCGCTGTCGAGCACGATTTCTGCTAATCTGCTGATACCGCAGTACGTGAAGGGTGTGATGGGACTGCTCGAATTCGCAAAAAGCCGGCGGGGTGGGGAACTGATCGGGACTGTGATCCTGTCAGCTGGCCTCACGCTCGCGCTCGCGATCCTCTCCTATCACCCGGGCGATTCCTCCGCGTTCTACACCTCCACCAGCTCCGTCATCCGCAACTGGATCGGCTACTACGGCGCGACCATCGCCTGGATCTTCGTCAGCTTCTTCGGCTTTGCCGCGCTGCTCTTTCCCGCCGTGCTGCTCGTCATCGGCTGGAACCGATTCCTGTCCCGCGAGATGGAGTTCGTGCAGACGAAGCTGATCGGCTTCGCCATCCTCACCGTCACGCTGCCGTCGCTGCTCGATCTCGCCATCGGCAAGGTCTGGCTTCGCGACTCACTGATCCTTTCCGGCGGCTACCTCGGCCAGGAGATCGATCACGCTGCGTCGAAGAACATGAACGGCGGCGGTGCGGCGATCCTCCTGATCACGGCGCTGCTCGTCGGCCTCCTGCTCGCGACGCGCATCAGCCTCGCCTCCATCTTCCTCGGCCTCCACCAGTACATCCTCGCCCTCGGTCGCGCCATCTCGCTGCAGTGGGCGCGCTTCACGGAACGGCGGCGCAAGGACCGGATGAAAGTCGCGCTCGTGCGCAAGCATCTGGAAAAGGCCGAGACGACCGAGACCATTGCGTCGATGCCGGTTGCCGTTGGCGGCCCGGTCGTGCGCGAAGTGCGCGGCGCAGGGAAGTTCCAGATCCGCAAAGTGACGAAGGCCGATTTGCGCAAGGCGGCCGAGGAGCTTTCGAAACAGGAACAGACGGATCCTTTCGAGTTGTACGCGGTGCCGTCGCCCGCGCCCGCTCCGCGTCCGGCGCCGCCGGTCGCTCGCGAGCCGCGCGAAGTGCGCGAAGCCCGCCAACCTCGGGAAGTCCCCGAGCCGCGTGAGGCGCGGCCGCCGATCCGCAAAGTGGTCGAGCCGGTCCCGGAGCCCGATCCCGACTTCGAAGACCCGCTGTTCGACGATTCCCCGATCGCGCCGGCACGTCCGAAGCCGCAGATTCCGCGTCCGGCCGCGCGCAGGCCGAAGGAGCCGGCGCCGCGCGAGGCGCGTCCGGGCAACGACCTCCTGCCGCCGGTCGACCTATTGACGGCCGGCCCGAAGCAGAATCAGATCAACGACGAAGTTCATAAGCAATATCTCGAAGTCGGCCATCTGATCGAAGACCGCTGCCGCGAGTTCTCCGTCGAAGGCGAAGTCACGGCTTATCACCCCGGGCCGGTGGTCACGACGTTCGAGTTCAAGCCGTCCGCCGGCGTGAAGTACGCGAAAGTCGTCAACCTCGGCGACGACCTCGCGCTCGCCCTCAAAGCCGAGTCGATCCGCATCGAGCGCATCAGCGGCTCGTCGACGGTCGGCATCGAGGTGCCGAACCGCAAACGCGAGCTGATCACGCTGCGGGACATCATCGACACCGACGCCTTCGTCCAGTCGCAGTCGCACCTCACGCTCGCTCTCGGCAAAGACATCCACGGCGATGCGATGGTCACGGATCTCGCGAAGATGCCCCACCTCCTCGTCGCCGGCGCCACCGGCGCGGGCAAGTCGGTCGGCCTCAACTCCATGATCGTCTCGCTGCTGTACAAGGCGCTGCCGAAGCACCTGCGAATGCTGATGATCGACCCGAAGATGGTCGAGCTGAAGATCTACGAGGACATCCCGCATCTCCTGCATCCGATCGTCACCGACCCGAAGCTCGCGTCGAACGCGCTGATCTGGGCCGTGCAGGAGATGGAGAACCGCTACCGCACGCTCGCAGAGTGCGGCGTGCGCAACATCGATCAGTACAACGCTCTCCTCAAGGATCCGGAAGCGCTGCGCCGCGCGCGCAAGAGCGAAGAGGACGCGCCGGTCCCCGAGCCGCTGCAGT
>JAFAVZ010000359.1 GCA_019242175.1 Acidobacteriota bacterium | reverse complement strand
GAGGCCTGGATCTGGGCCGCGTTCACGTCGCTGATCTTCCGGCTGGCCAACCGCCTGCCGCTCGATCGCGCGCGCTGGTACGTCCGCGCGCCACTCCTGATCGCCATAGGCTTGGCGATCTCCGTGGCCGTCTTTTTCCTGCTCGACATCGCGCGCGATCAGATCTTCGAGGACGCCGTACGCCGCCGACCGATCCCAGCCTTTGCGCCGCTGCGCGACATCGGACGCTTCCGTTTCGCGAACCAGCTCGTGCTCTATTTCGCCGTGCTCGCCGTCGGCTACGCGCGCGAGTACTTTCTGCGCGATCAGCTGCGGCAACGCGAGTCGATCGCTCTGCGCGCGCAACTCGCCGACGCGCAACTCGACGCGCTCCGCATGCAGCTGAATCCGCACTTCCTTTTCAACACGCTGCACGCGATGTCCGCGCTCGTGGAACGCGATCCTGGCGGCGTGCGGCGGATGATCGCGCGCCTCAGCGAGCTGCTGCGCCACACGACCGACGCGCACGCGGCGGATGAAGTGCCGTTGCGCGAAGAGCTCGGCTTTTTGCGCCGCTACATCGAGATCATGGAGATCCGTTTTCAGGGTCGCCTGCAGGTGAAGGTCGACATCGACGAGTCGCTGCTCGATGCGCGCGTGCCGAATCTCATCCTGCAACCGATCGTCGAGAACGCGCTCGAGCACGGCGTGAGCCGCGCAGGCGGCAGCGGCGAGGTTGCGATCACCGCGCGCCGCGACGGCAACCGCCTCGTCCTCGCGGTCCGCGACAACGGTCCCGGCCTGCCGAACGAGCCGCGCGCCGGCGTCGGCCTCGCGAACACGCGCGCGCGTCTCGCCCAACTCTACGGCGCTCAGGCTTCGCTCTCGCTCCAGCCGGCCGAAGGCGGCGGCGTGCTCGCCGAGATCGTGGTACCGCATGTCTAGAACGCTGCGCGTGGTGATCGCCGACGATGAATTGCTCGCCCGGCAACGCATTGAGGACCTGCTCGCGAAAGAGGAAGACATCGAGATCGTCGGCATGGCCGAGGATGGAGAGCAGGCCGTTGAGCTGATTCGAGCGGCGCAACCGGACATCGTTTTCCTCGACGTCCAGATGCCGGCGAAAACGGGCCTCGAAGTGCTCGACGAGATCGGCGCGGAGGAGATGCCGGTCACGATCTTCGTCACCGCGTTCGACCAGTACGCGCTGAAGGCGTTCGAAGTCGCGGCCGTCGACTATCTCGTCAAGCCTTTCGATGACGAACGCTTCGAACAGGCCTTCCGTCGCGCGCGCCGTGCCGCGGAACAGCGTCCGCCGAAACACGGCTATCTCGATCGCATCCCGGTCGAGTTGCGCGGCCAGCTGCGCGTGCTGCCGGTCTCGCTCATCGATTACATCACCGCGAGCGGCCCGTATGCGGAGCTGCACGTCGGCGACAAGACGTTCACGATCCGCGAGCGGATGCAGAGCCTCGAGGAACGCCTCGATCCCGCCGTGTTCCTGCGCGTGCACCGCTCCGCGATCGTCCGCCTCGATCGCGTGGACTCGCTGATCAAAGCCGCCGGCGGCGACTACGCCGTGCGTTTGAAAGACGGGACGGAGCTGAGCGTCAGCCGCGCGCGCCGCGAGGAGCTGGAGCAGAGGTTGGGAATGTAGGAAACGTGGGGACGGGCTTCAGCCCGTCCCGGGCCGGGCTGAAGCCCGGCCCCACGTAAACATCTACTCCGCCCCTGCGTCCGGCTGGATCGCGCCGAAGAAGTTCCCCTCCGTGTCTTCGAAGAACATCAACGCGCCGACGCCGACGATGATGCTCGCGGCGGGCGAGTCGGTGACGAATGCAGCGCTCGACGCCGGCTACGCCAGCACGAGCGCGTTCATCGCCGCGTTCCGCAAGACGTTCGGCACGACGCCCGGAAAGATGGACGGCTCACCACCCATCAAACGCTAACCGCAGCTTGCGGCGCGCGTGCGAGAGATGCGAGCGCACCGTGCCTTCCGCCAACGTCGTCATGCCGGCAATCTCCGCGTGCGTGAAGCCGTGACCGAGGAAGAGTTGGGCGACGAGGCGCTGCATCGGCGGGAGCTTCTCCAACGCGCCGCGGATCTCCGCCGACAGCAGCTCCGCCTCCGCCGTCGCGTGCTGCACGCGTTCCGTCAGCTCCGCCGCATGCGCCTCGGCGATCCTGCGATGCCGGACGACGTCGAGCGCGCGATTCGTGACGATGCGAAACAGCCACGGCCCGAACCGCGGCTCGTCGCGAAAGCGCTCGCGATGCTTCCACACGCGGATCAAGGCGTCCTGCACGATGTCTTCCGCGTCGGCGGCGTTGTGCAGGATGCGCGTCGCGATCGCCGTCGCCGCCACACGATGACTCTGCGCTAGCCACTCGAACGCGGCCGCGTCGCCGCGACGAAAGCAATCGATGGCTACGAGTTCATCCGAAAGGGAGTTTCGAACGTGCACCGGGCCAGGACGAGGTCAAGCCAAATGCCACGAGCCGCGCAGAGAGCGGAGGCGGAAAGGGTGGGTCGTTGTGACGCAGGACCCCGTGTCATCCTGAGCCGCGCAGACGGCGAAGGATCCGTACCGATCGCGCGCTGCGCCTTGTAGGGTACGGATCCTTCGCTGCGCTCAGGATGACACCACGTCGTTGCCGAGGGGACGGCACCGCGGTGTTGGCGTTTGCTCAGTGTCATCCTGAGCCGCGCAGACGGCGAAGGATCCGTACCGATCACGCGCTGCGCCTGTAGGGTACGGATCCTTCGCTGCGCTCAGGATGACACCACGTCGTTGCCGAGGGACGGCACCGCAGTGTTGGCGTTGCTCAGTGTCATCCTGAGCCGCGCAGACGGCGAAGGATCTCCTGATTCAGGCGTCGAGCGCACGCATGCTCTTTCTAGAGTCGCGCACGTGCCGGGAGATCCTTCGCCGTCTTCGCGGCTCAGGATGACAAGGTTTGCGCAGCACCCGCCGCCGCCCTCACGCCCTCTTGACAGCCCGCAACGACGGAGCTACATTGCCTTCAGGTTATAAAACTCAATGGTTATAAACGAGACCCGACTCGACGCTACCTTCGCCGCGCTCGCCGATCCCACCCGGCGCGCCATCCTCGCCCGCCTCGCGTCCGGAGAAGCCTCGGTCGGCGAGCTTGCCGCGCCGTTCTCCATGAGCCAGCCGGCGATCAGCAAGCACCTCAAAGTGCTCGAGAACGCCGGTCTCATCTCCGCCGGGCAGGACGCGCAACGCCGTCCGCGTCGCCTCGAGCCGCAGCCGCTCGCCGAGGCTACGGAGTGGCTGGAGACCTACCGCGAGCTTTGGGAGCGCCGGTACGCCGAGCTCGACGCGCTCCTCGCCGAAATGCAATCCAAACCGAAAGGGAAAAAGAGGAAGAAACCATGATCGAGACCAGGCCCGACTTCGTCGTCACTGCCACCGGCGATCGCGAGATCGTCATGACCCGTTCCTTCGCCGCGCCGCGCGAGCTCGTCTTCGAAGCGTTCACGAAACCGGAGTTGCTCAAGCGCTGGCTCCTCGGCCCTCCGGGCTGGACGATGCCCGTGTGCGAGGTCGATCTGCGCGTCGGCGGACGCTATCGGTACGTCTGGGAGAAGGACGGCGAGGAGATGGGCATGGGCGGCGTCTTCCGCGAGATCGTCGCGCCGGAGCGCATCGTGAACACCGAGCAGTTCGACAACCCCTGGTACGAAGGCGAGGCGACGGGAACGGTCACGTTCGTCGAGGAAAACGGCAGAACGACCGTGTCGCAGCGGCTGACATACGCGTCGAAGGATGTGCGCGACAAGATCCTCGAATCGGGGATGGAGCGCGGCGTCGAGGCGAGCTACGACCGGCTGGCCCAGCTCCTCGCGTCGGATTGACTCGGCGACCGGGTCGAAACGACCCGCCGCCGAACGTGTCTCTCTCACAGCGCCCGTGGCACACGGCTTGTCCTTGTGTCCGGGCGCTGTGGACGACGAGCTTCGGGACCTCCTCATCCGCCGGGACGATGGCGATGACGGTGGGAAGAGATGCGTCCTCCTGATCGGCAACGACGCGGCGCTCGCCGAACGGTTGAAGATCGAAGGCTACGAAGTCATCGTCGCGCGCCGCAGCGAACGTGCCGTCGAGATCCTCGAACGCGACGAGATCGATTGCCTGCTCCTCGATCTCGCCGCATCGGGCCGTTCCGGCTTCGACGTCCTGCGCGAGTTGCGCGCGTTCGGCAACGACCTTCCCATCATCCTTCTCGTCCGCCGCAACCGTTCCGCCGACGGCGTCCTCGGATTGCGCCTCGGCGCCGACGACTACGTGCGCAAGCCGATCGACGTCGAAGAATTGCTCGCGCGACTGGAAGCGGTGCTGCGCCGGTGGGCGCGTCGCGCGGACGACACATGCGCGACGCACGGCGCCATCCGCGTGAACTTCCGCACCGCCGAAGTCGCGCGCGACGGCATGCCCGTCTGCCTCTCCGCGCTGGAGATGGAGCTGCTGCGTTACCTGATCGAGCATCGCGGCGAAGTGCTCACGCGTGAGGAATTGCTCGAAAACGTATGGGGCTACGGCGCGTTGCCGGTGACGCGCACGGTCGACGTGCGCATCTCCTCGCTGCGCCGCAAGCTGGAGCTCGATCCGGCGCGGCCGGAGCTGATCCACACCATCCACGGCATCGGCTACAAGTTCGACGACAGTTACAACCGTTACAAAGAGATTGCCTTCCGGTGATGTCTTAGCGGACTCCAGGCGCCAAGAATCCTCCATCCCATCAACCCGGTCGACGGCGTACTCGGCCGGAGGTGTGTCTTGAAAGGTGCGTAAGCGATGCGAAAAGTGACCTTCTGTCTTCTCTCCCTGCTCCTGGTGGCGAGCCTCGACGCGCAGTCGCGCAGGCGTCCCGGCAATGCTCCGCCGCCGCCTTCGAACGCGCCGCAACAGAACAATCAGCAGCCGGCGGCCGGCCAGCCGCTCGCGGGTCTCACCGCGGCGCAGCTCGATCTCTTCAACGACGGCCTGGGCGACTTCACCGAAGTGGAGACGGCGGCGGACGGGCTCGGGCCGGTGTTCAACGAGCGCTCGTGCTCCGCGTGTCACACCACGCCGGCGATCGGCGGCGGGAGCAACACGCGGCTGGTCACGCGATTCGCGCGCACCGTCGCCGGCGTGTACGACGCGCTCGACAACCTCGGCGGCTCGCTGATGCAGGATCACGCGATCGGGCCGGCGGATGGTTGCTCGCATCAGTACGCGGCGGAGATCGTTCCGCCCGGCGCGACGTTCGTGGTGCATCGCCGTTCCACGCCGCTCTTCGGATTGGGATTCATCGATGCGACGCCCGACTCCGATTTCGTGGCGATGGCGGCGAGCCAGGCGGCGCGCGGAGACGGCGTCGTGGGACGCGTGAACATGGTCGACAACATCCGCGCCGGAATGAAGACTGTCGGCAAGTTCGGCTGGAAGTCGCAGGTGCCGACGCTCCTGCAGTTCTCCGGCGACGCGTACCTCAACGAGCTCGGAATCACGAGCGGCGACTTCCCGCACGAGAGCTGCCCGCAAGGCAATTGCGCGGAGTTGTCTTTCAACCCCGCGCCGGGCATCAACGACGACGGCAGCGGCATCGAGGCGTTGCGCGACTTCATGAGCATGCTCGCTCCGCCGCCGCGCGGCGCGCAAAACCGCGATACCGATGACGGTGCGCAGACGTTCGACCGCATCGGCTGCACGTCTTGCCACGTCGCGAACATGCGCACCGGCTCGAGCGCGATCGCCGCGCTCGACCGCAAGACGTATCACCCGTACTCCGACTTTCTGCTGCACGACATGGGAACGCTCGGCGACGGCATCGTGATGGGCAGCTCGACGACGTCCGAGATGCGCACCGCGCCGCTGTGGGGGCTGCGTTTCGTCACCGCTTACCTGCACGACGGCCGAGCGTCGACCGTCGAGCAGGCGATCCTCGCCCATGAAGGGCAAGGGAAGGCGTCACGCGACCGCTTCAACGCGCTCGAGCGGAGGGAGAAGCAGAGGCTCCTCGTCTTTCTGAATTCCCTATGAGGACGGCCGCGGGCGCGAGGAGCAGAGACGCTGTGAACGCGATGAACAGGATGGTGTTGTTGCGGATCGCCCCGACGGCGCCCGCCAACTCGCCGGCGACTTGTCCACCGAAGAACGCGACGACCAACGCGATCGCGGCGGCGAGCGTCACCGCCTGTCCGATCAGCAGCGAACGCCGCGCCCGCGCCTCGGCCTCTGTGCGCTCGCGCATCCGCATCCGCAACCACATCGTCGATGCGGACGGCACGGGCGCTTCGAGCATCGTCGTCGAACGGTCGTCGAGCAACGCGCCGGCGACCGTTCGCAGCTCTTCGCAAGATGCACAAGAGGCGACGTGCGCCGCGAGCTCGTCGCCGAGAAACCCGCGGGCGAGGGCGTCGAGAAGCTCGTCTTCGCGCTGGCAGGTCATGGCCGGCCTCCCTTCGTCAGGAAGTCCGCCAGCTTGCGCCGCGCGCGGAGCAGCGTCGTGCGGATGCTCATCGCCCGGACGCCGAGGATCTCGGAGATCTCTTCGTGCGAGGCGCCTTGGGCGTAGGCGAGCCAGAGCATTTCGCGATGCATCGGCTCGAGCTGCTGCATGGCTTTCGCCAGGTCGTTGCGCATCGCCGTCTGCGCCTCGGGCGTCGCGCGCGGATTCTCCGGCACCACGGCGGAAAGCGCCTCTTCCTCGAGCTCGACCGGCTTGTAGTGCCGGCTCCGCCGCGCCGAGTCGCGCACGACGTTCGTGGCGATGCGGAACAGCGAGTTGCGGCGATGCGTCTCGCTCTCGTGCCGCGCCGCGGCGCGGTAGAAACGGTAATAGGCCTCCTGCAGCACGTCATCGGCTTCCTGGCGGTCGCCGGTGATGCGCGCGAGGTAGGCCCAGAGCGGACGCGCCGTCCGTTCGTAAAAGGCCCGGAACTCTTCCTCATCCATCACCGGCAGCGCGCGATCGAGATCGCGGCTGCCGGCGGAAGGAAGGTCGCGGAGCACGAGGGAAAGGCTCATCGAGTCGATCATTTTACGATCAGGCCTCTTCGACGGTTGCAGGGAGGCTCACCCGACGGGCGAGGAAGAGCGATACCGCCGCCGAGGCGATGAAGCCGACGCCGACGGAGAAGGCGATGGCGCCGAGGGCGAAGAAGCCTTCAGCTGCTTCCTTCTCGAAGCGGAGGCTCACGAGCAGCGTGCCGAGGCCGCCGGCCGCGACGATGATGCCGATCTGCAGCGACCAGAGCGCGCGCAGCAGCGACGGGCTGCCCATCTCGCGCGGCTGTTCGGCGTGCAACGGAATCGGTGCCGACTCGAGGAACTTCGTCCCCGCCGGCGTCTTGATGTACTCCAGCAGCTCATTGCTCGACGCGAACCGGTCGAGGATCTTGTTGTGCACCTCGGTCTGGATGCGCGAGAGCCGCGTCCAACGCCGCTGCTCGATCACGGTGCGGACGAACCATACCAGGGTGAACCCGATGATCGCCATCACGGCGCAGATGGTGACCGGCTCGATGATCTCGTGCAGGGCGCCGTCGCGCTCGCCGGGCAGGCGGAACGCGGACAGGTAGAAACCGGGATTGCGCCGCACCTCGGGATGCGCGACGACGAAACGCTGCAGCTCCGGATAGCCGGAGAGATAGGCGTCGTTGGAGAGGAGCGTCGGATCGAGCTTGAGGATCATCGGCAGCTCGTTCGGGCTTTCGTGGAGGAGCGAGGTGAACTGCCCGCGCACTTCCTGGCTGGTCATGGAGCTGTCGGTGGAGGACGGCGCGACGGCGGCCGTCGCGGCAGTGGCGGTCGTTTCGGAGGCCGTGCTCGACTTGGCCGGCGCGGACTGCGCCGTCAGCTGGCCGGCAAACGCCAGCAGGAGCGTGAAGGCAAGGATGGTTCGGGTGGCGAAATTCATGTGGGGCGATCTCCTTGCCCGCTGAATACGCGCAACCGGCAAAGATGTGCACAGAGCCCCCGGAAATCGGGATTTTTCAGCCCTCGGCACTCCAATCGACGGGGACGAGGTATTGCCGATGAGAATTCGTGCGCTCATTTTCGGAGCTCTGGTGCTCGCGTTGCCCGCGTTCGGACAGCTCTTCCGCGGAGGCGACCAGATCGCGCTCACGATCGAGCATCCGGCGACGGTCAAAACGCCGATCGATCACATCGCCTTCACGCAGCCTCAAGGCCCTTGTGCGGAGGCGTTTTCCGATGCGCTCGTCGACGACTTCTCGACGAGCGGCACGATCGTGATCGATCGCGCACATCTGAAGAGCATCGTCGCCGAGCACAAGATCAACGTCTCGGGACTGGTCGACTCGAAGACCGCGGCGAGAATCGGGCGCCTGATCGGCGCCGGCTCGCTCGTCTTCATCAAGGTGCACGAGTGCAAGACCTACCACACGCAGGAAGTGCGCACCGATCTCGACATCAAAGGCGACGTGCAGAAAGAGAAGGTGCCCACGACGCGCGGCCTCTTCCGCGCTTCCGTGCAGATCGTGAACATGACCACCGGCGTGACCACGGCGGCGCCGATGATCGACGCCAAGGCGATCGTGCACGCCGGCGACAAGTCCTCGATGAAGGAGAAGGTCCTCGGTTTTGCCGGCCGGATTCGCCATCAGGCGACGGGAGTGGAGAGCCCGTATCCGCCGGACGAAGACGTCCACTCCGAGCTTTTCGCCAAGGCCGTGTTGCGCGTTCACCGCACGCTGTTCTCGTGGCGGGAGCAGAAGAAGATCACCTTCTACAACGATCGCGAATGCGGGTTGAACAACGCGTACACGCTGCTGCAGACCTCCGACTACGACGGCGCCACGCGCGCGGCTCGTTCGAGCGTCGAGACCTGCCAGAGCACGAGCGCAAAACCCGCCGCCCGCGCCCGCGCGCACTACAACCTCGGCATGTCTCTCTATCTCTCCGGCGACTATTCCGGCGCGATGAAGAGCCTGGCCGAGGCGTCGCGTCAGGAGCCGAGCAAGGCGATTTCCGAGGCGATGGCAGAGACGAATCGCGCGTGGTCGGACACGCAGGCGGAGCAGATCGGGAAGAAGAGCCCCCCGCCGCGCGCGCCGACTCCCGCCGCCGAACCGGCCAAGACGCCGGCGACGCAGACCACGGAGGACCGCCTGCGCGCGCTCGAGGATCTGCACAGGAAGAAGCTGATCACCGACGACGAATACGAGAAGAAACGGCGGGCGATTCTGGAGAGTATGTAACGGTCAGCCGATCGAGCCCGGCAACTCCCGCTGGATGACTTCCTGAAGGTTGTTCACGGCGTTGCGGATCGCGTTCTCGTCGTTCTCGCCGCCGCCTTTCTCCTCCAGCTGAAACTGTTTCAGCATCTCGCCAGACGGCGACAGCACGTGCACCGAAAGCCGAGCCTCGGCGATGAACAAACCATCCATGGGCGGATGCGAGGCGACGACGAGCTTTCCGACGAGGATGTTGCTGCAACGCGTGCCGGCATTCAGCTGTTGGAAGAGCGCGGCGTTTCCTTCGAACAGACGCGAGGCTTCGCGCTGTTCGTCGGAGGTCTTGCGAAACAGCGAGATCGTGTCGCGGCCGCTGCCCTGCAGCGCATCCCGAACCCACGACATCACGTCGCTTCGCCGCTCCATGTGATTGCCGAACACGACGACCGCCCAGGGTGCATTCGGCCCGGAACGAAGGGGAAGCGATTCGTCGAGGAGGCCGCCCGACGGCGCCGGCATCGGTGCGGAGATCGACGAGAGCATCGACGCTTTCGTGGCGGGCGCCGGTGTCGATCGGCGCAGTTCCGTATCGGGTTGCGGACCACGCGCCTTCGGCAGCGGATCGAGACGGTATTCGGCGGTGTCGATGAAGCGCCGGTCGCCCTGCTGATCGTAGCGCTGGTATCCATCGGCTTCGATCCGGACGTGCATCGACTCCGTCCCTTTGGGCAGGATCACGTTGAAGACCCCTTCGGAATCGGAGGAACCGTTGATCGGCACCGCGGCTCCCGTCTCGACCGAGACTCTCGCGCCCGCGATCCTGGAACCATCGCGGCTCATCACGACGCCGTGAAATCGGTCGCCGGCGCTGCCGCGGCCGGAGAGCGCCCGCACGCCGATGATCGTGCCGATCAAGCCGAGTCCACCCGTGATGACGGCAGCGATGATCCGGGCCCGCGATTCCGCCTGCGTAGCCATCGTCGTCCCTCCATAGTGCGAAGCGTTCCTTCCTTGGAGGGACAAGGATGGATTGTTCACCCGGAAAGATGTGCACACCTCCGGTTGAAGTCGCCATTTTTGTCTGTTAAAACGCCCGGAGCTCGTCCTGAAAGGTTGTCCGCCGCATGCTCGACGTCCGTAGTCGCCGTCCGTTCCTTTTTCTTGCGTCCCTGATCCTCTCCCTCGCCGCGTTGGCGGATACGCCCGGCAAGCGGCTCACGCCGATCGCAGGCGGTAGCCGGCGGACGGACGCGATCATGGCCGCGCAGGTTCCGATCGGCGCGCAAGCGTTGCCGCAGCTCCGGTTCTCGAGCCTGAGCAAGCGTGCCGCGAATCCGCAGGCGCCGGCTGTCTCCAGCTATCCGCCGTCTTCCACGACGGCAAAGCAAAAGCTCCTCGCCGCGGCGACCATCCATACGACGGGCAACGCGTGGGACGCCCTCACGCTCGCGGACACCGGCTCCCTGCCGCCGTTCCCCAACGGTGCGGCCGGACCGACGCAGGTTCTGGTGATCGCCGAGGGGCGGATGCGGACGTTCACGAAGGCGGGCGTCGCAGACGGCGTCCTCGACCTCGATCCGAGCAGCTTCTTCTCCTCGACGCTGACGCCGGGCACGCCGAACGTGAACTTCGCGACGTACACGCGCGCCCGTTTCGACCGCTTCACGAACCGCTGGATCGTCGCGGCGGTCGACTTGCCCTGCAACAACGCCGGCTGCACCAGCGTGGCGCCGAACCGCGTGATGTTCGCGATCAGCGACGCAGCGAGCAACGGCGTGCTCTCCGGCTCGACCGTCTGGACCTTCTGCGCGTTTCCAGGCGACTCCACGAACGTCGCCCTGCAGCTCAGTCTAGGCATCGACGTCAACGCGCTCTACTTCGGCGCCAACCTGTTCGCCCCGGCCGGCGGGTCGTTGGCCGCGACGAGCGGCTACGTCGTGCAGAAATCGTCGGTTTTGGCGCCCGGCCCGATGGTCGTGACCTCGTTCGGCTTCGTTGCGGGGGGCGCGAGCGCCGGTCCCGTCACGCCCCAGGGAGTGGACAACTACGATCCGGGGGCGACCGAGGGATACTTCGTTGGTCCCGACAATCTGACGTTCAGCAAAATCATGTTCCGCCGGGTGAGCAATCCCGGCTCGGCGACGCCCACCGTCTCCGCGGACATCGCCGTGAACGTTCCGACCACGACCTATCCCAATCGCGTCGAGCACGCCGGCAACACCGGAGGCGCGAACGGGGGTCTCAACGCGCTGGAAGATCGTCTCAGCGAAGCGACGATTCGCAACGGGCGGATGTGGGCGGCGCACAACTTTCGGGTCAACAACTCGGGCGGGGCGAGCACCGCGGCGCAGTCGCGCAATGCCGTCCGCTGGTACGAGTTCGCGAATCTGACCACCACGCCGACGGTCTTGCAGTCGGGGACGATGTACGACAACGCCGCCACGCGCGCCGCGGCACGGCAGTACTTCCTGCCGTCGATCGCGCCGACCGGCCAGGGTCACGTCATTCTCAGCGCGACGATGGCCGGCATCGTCGGCGCGACACCGGTCTACGTCGGCCGCCTCGCCGGCGACGCCCTTGGCTCGATGACCGGGCCTCCGTCCGGGTCGGCCACGGCGTTCGGCACGACGACGGCGAACTACAACCCGCCGGCCGATGCTGGTGGGGCGAGCGGCCGCCAATGGGGCGAAGCCTCGCGCACCTTCGTCGACCCGATCGACGACATGACGATCTGGACGATCCAGGAGTACAACCAGGCGCTGAACAGCTACGCGATCCGCGTGGGGCGGCTGTATGCGCCGCCGCCTTCGTCGCCCGTCTGTGCGGCCGGCACGTTCAACGGTCCGACCGGCAACCTCGTCGTCACCGGCGTCCCGGACAACGGCTCCGGGTTCTACGATCCGGGCCTGAACTTGCCCGCTCCCGCGCCCGCCTTCAGCCATCTCACGGCGACCGTCTCGAACGCGACGGTGAACAGCGTGACGTACGACAGCCCGACGCAAGTGACGCTGAACATCACGGCGCTCGCGACCGGCCCGCAGAACGTGACGATCAAGAATCCCGATGGGCAGAGCGCGACGACGAACGGCTGCTTCACCGCGCTGAATGCGGCGACCGTCGATTACTCGCTCACGAAGAGCGACGGCGGCACTTCGGTGGCGCCGGGCGGCACCGTCCCATACACGCTGACCTACGCGAACAACGGCGATGTGGCCGGCAGCGGCGTCGTGCTCACTGAGACGGTGCCGGCGAACACGACGTTCAACGCCGGCGCGAGCACGGCCGGCTGGTCGTGCACGCCGAACAACAACGCGGGGTCGACGTGCACGCGCGCGGTCGGCAATGTCGCCGCGCACAGCAGCCCCCAGAGCGCGATTTTCGCCGTGACCGTGGCGAATCCGGTCGCCGCGGGTGTGATGCAGATCAGCAACACGGCTTCGATCGCCGACAACGGCGCGAACGGCGCCGATCCGACTCCCGGCAACAACTCGGCGAGCGACACGACGCCGATCGTCGCCGCACCGCATCTCTCGCTCGCGAAGAGCGACGGCGGCGCGTCGGTCGGGCCGGGCGGCACCGTCGCCTACACGTTGACTTACGCGAACTCCGGCAACCGTGGCGCGAGCGGCGTCGTGCTGACCGAAACCGTGCCGGCCAATACGACGTTCAACTCCGGCGCGAGCACGGCCGGCTGGACGTGCGCGCCGAACAACAATGCCGGATCGACGTGCACGCTCGCTATCGGCACGCTTGCCTCCGGCGCCGGCAACCAGGCGACTTTCGCGGTCACGGCGGTGAGTCCGCTGCTCGCGGGCGTGATGCAGATCAACAACACGGCGAGCGTCACGGACGACGGCACGAACGGCACCGATCCGGCGCCGCCGGCGAACACCGCGAGCGATACGACGCCCGTCACCGGCTCGCCCGATCTCCGCCTGACGAAGGACGACGGCAACACGACGTCCGCGCCGGGCAACACCATCGCCTACACCCTGACATACTCGAACTCCGGCAACCGCGGCGCGAGCGGCGTCGTGATTACCGAGACCGTTCCGGCGAACACGACGTTCAACGCCGGCGCGAGCACGGCCGGCTGGTCGTGCACGCCGAACAACAATGCCGGCGCGACCTGCACGTTCGCTGTCGGGACGCTAGCCGCCGGAGCGGGCAACCAGTCGGCGACGTTCGCCGTGACGGTCGCCAATCCGCTGCCGGCCGGCGTGACGCAGATCAGCAACTCCGCGAGCATCGGGGACGACGGCACGAACGGCGTCGACTCGGCGCCCGCGAACAACAACGCATCCGACGCGACGCCGATCAGCGGTGCGGCTCCCGATCTCACGTTGGCGAAATCCGACGGCGGGGCCACCGTCGCGCCGAACGGAACGATCAGTTACACGCTGACGTACGCGAACGCCGGCAACATCGGCACGACCGGCGTCGTGATCACGGAGACGATCCCGGCGAACACGACGTTCAACGCCGGAGCAAGCACGGCCGGATGGTCCTGCACGCCGAACAACAACGCTGGCGCGACCTGCACGCTCGCCATCGGCGCCCTCGCCGGTGCCAGCGGCAACCAGACCGCGACGTTCGCCGTCACCGTGAGTGGCGCGCTGCCCGCGGGCGTGACGCAGATCAGCAACTCGGCATCGATCGCCGACGACGGCGCGAACGGCGCCGACTCGACTCCTGCGAACAACAGTGCGTCCGATACGACGCCGATCAGCGGCGCGGCTCCCGATCTCACGCTCGCGAAGTCCGACGGCGGCGCCACGGTCGCGCCGAGCGGCACGGTCAGCTACACGCTGACGTATGCGAACGCCGGCACCATCGGCGCGAACGGCGTGGCGATCACCGAGACGGTGCCGACGAACACGACGTTCAACGCCGGCGCGAGCACGGCCGGCTGGTCGTGCACGCCGAACAACAACGCGGGCTCGACGTGCACGCTCGCCCTCGGCGCGCTGGTCGCCGGCAGCGGCAACCAGACCGCGACGTTCGCCGTCACGGTTGCGGCCTCATTGCCCGCGGGCGTGACGCAGATCAGCAACTCGGCGTCGATCGCCGACGACGGCGCGAACGGCGCCGACCCGACTCCCGCCAACAACGCGGCATCCGACACGACGCCGATCAGCGGCGCGGCGCCCGATCTCACGCTCGCGAAGTCCGACGGCGGCGCCACGGTCGCGACGGGCGGCGCGGTCAGCTACACGCTCTCATACGCGAATGTCGGTACGCTCGGCGCGAACGGCGTGGCGATCACCGAGACGGTGCCGGCGAACACGACGTTCAACGCCGGAGCGAGCACGGCCGGTTGGTCTTGCGCGCCGAACAACAACGCCGGCGCGACGTGCACGCTCGCCGTCGGCGCGCTCGTTGCCGGCAGCGGGACGCAGACCGCGACGTTCGCCGTCACGGTTGCGGCCTCATTGCCCGCGGGCGTGACGCAGATCAGCAACTCGGCGTCGATCGCCGACGACGGCGCGAACGGTACCGATCCCTCGCCGGCGAACAACACGGCGTCCGATACCACGCCGGTCACCGGCGGCCCCGACCTCACGCTCTCGATCGCCGACAACCCGTCGTCTGCGCCGTCTGGCGCGACGGTCGTCTACACGTACACCTATCGCAACGCCGGCAGCCGCGGCGCCTCCGGCGTCGTGTTGACGACGACCGTCCCGGCGCACACCACGTTCAACGCCGCGTCGAGCACCGCCGGCTGGAGCTGCACACCGAATGGCAACGCCGGCTCGACCTGCACGCTCGCCGTCGGCACGCTCGCGCCGGGCGGCAGCAATCAAACCGCGGCGTTCGCCGTCACCATCGATGCGAACCCCGGGGTCGCGCAGATCACGAACGCGGGCTCGATTTCCGACGACGGCGCGAACGGCACCGACACGACGCCGGCGAACAACGCGGCCTCCGACTCGACGCCGCTCCTCGCCGGCTCGCTCGTCTCCGGGACGAAGAGCGTCACCGGCACGTTCGAGCCGGGATCGAACGTGACATACACGATCACGTTGACGAACGCCGGCGGCGGCGCGCAGACGGACAACTCGGGCAACGAGCTGACGGACGTGCTGCCCGCGCAGCTCACGCTCGTTTCTGCGAACGCCTCGAGCGGAGCGGCGGTGGCGACGATCGGCACGAACACGGTGACGTGGAACGGCGCGATCGCGCCCGGCGGCTCCGTGACGATCACGATCGTCGCGACGATCTCCGCGGCGACTCCGTCGGGCACCGTCGTCTCGAATCAAGGCACGATCGCGTACGACTCCAACGGCGACGCCACGAACGACGCGAGCGGCATCGCCGGCCCGGCCACGTTCACCGTCGCCGCGGCCATCGGCGCGATCCCCACGCTCTCGTTCCCGGCTTTGATGATGCTCAGCGCGCTGCTCGCGGCAGTGGCGTGGCTGGCTTTGCGGCGTTCCTAAAGGGAGGAGCTTCCGCGAATCTGCTTGATCCCGACCTGAAGCGACGGCGCAACAGCACACGAAGCGTTGCGCCGTCGCGATAGCCGACCTGCGCCGCCACTTCGTCCACACTTGCATCGCCGGGGCCTGGAGTACCCGAATACGGATGTGTTCGTCCGGGAATCCTGACAGCCGCGGCTGTGCCCGCAAGTTGCAATGGTTCTCTCCGTGCATTAAATCAGGCACCACAAATGGCGCAATCCGCGAAAGCCGAGTACCTCGTCACCTGCCACAACTGTCGCGCCGAGTTCGACGCGTTCGAATCCGGCTGGTGCTCGTGCCTCCACAAAGAGCGCACGCTCACCTGCCCGCACTGCCTCAGCTGTTTCTGCCAGGCTCCCTCCGCCTACAAACAGAAGTTCTGGGTCGGCGCGCCGCCGGAGCTGTGGAACCGCAAGATGGAGGAGCACTACGCCGTCGACCGGTTCGACAACCCGCCGCCGGAATCGGTGGCTCGGCCGCTGGTGCTGCTCGTCGATGATGAGAAAGAGATTCGCGCCGTCGCCATCCGCGTCATCGAGAGCCTCGGCTACGGACTCATCGTCGCGCGCAACGGCGAACAGGGCTTCGAGCTGGCGAAGCAGTACAAGCCCGACCTCGTCCTCACCGACGCGATGATGCCGAAGCTCGACGGCCGCGAAATGGGCCGCCTCATCAAGGGCGAGCCGACGACGGCGCAGGCGAGAGTCGTCGTGATGACCTCGTTGTACAAGGACTCGCACTACAAGTACGAGGCGTTGAAGAAGTTTCAGGCCGACGAATATCTGACCAAGCCGCTGGCCATCGAACGGCTGCGCGACGTCTTGCAGAAATACCTCGGCTAGCGGACGAAGAACGATGAGCGCTTCGCGGTCGTATCCCATCCCCGCGGACGAAGCCAGGCGGCTGGCGACGCTGAAGGCCTACGACATCCTCGACACGCCGGCCGAGGAGGCTTTCGATGGATTGGTGCGATTGGCGGCGCTGATCTGCGGCACGCCCATCGCCGTGATGTCGATCATTGACGAAGAGCGGCAGTGGCTGAAGTCGGCCATCGGCATGAAGCTCGGCGAGACGGCGCGCGACGTCGCGTTCTGCGCGCACGCGATCATGAAGGACGAGGTGATGATCGTCCCCGACGCGTTGACGGACGAGCGCTTCGCCGAAAACCCGCTCGTCGTCGGAGAGCCGAAGATCCGCTTCTACGCCGGCTCGCCGCTGAAGATGCCGGACACGATGAAGCTCGGCACGCTGTGCGTGATCGATCGCAAGCCGCGCACGCTGACCGCCGATCAGCTCGAGGCGCTGGAGATCCTGAGCCGCCAGGTGCGCGACGAGCTCGAGCTGCGGCGAAGGATGAAGGAGTTGCGGGAGAGCGAGGCGCGGACGACCGCGATTCTCGACAGCCTGCTCGGCGGCCTGATCGTCGTCGACGCGTTCGGCGTGATCGAGTCGATGAATCCCGCCGCGGAGCGCATCTTCGGCTACAAGGAAGCGGAGCTCGTCGGCCAACGCATCGATCGCCTCGTGCCGTCCGACGAAAGCGATCCGCGTTCGTTTCTGCGCAGCGCGTTCCGCGTGGCGATCGGACGCATCACCGAATGGCGCGGCCGGCGGAGCAATGGCGAGGAGTTCCCGTTCGAGCTGTCGTTGTGTGAGTTCGAGGTCGGCGACGAGCGCAAGTTCTCCGGCAGCATCCGAGACATCTCCGAACGTCATGCGGTGGAGAAGATGAAGAAGGAGTTCATCGCGACGGTGAGCCACGAGCTGCGCACGCCGCTCACCTCGATCCGCGGCTCTCTCGGCCTCCTCGCCGGCGGCGTCCTCGGCGAGCTCTCGGGCGAGGCGCGCGCGGTGATCGACGTCGCGGAGCGCAACACGATGCGCCTCCTCACGCTGATCAACGACATCCTCGACTTCGAACGGCTCGACAGCGGACGCATGGATTTGCATGCGTCGGTGCAGCCGCTGCGCACGATCGTGGAACAGGCGGTGGACGGCGTCGCGCCGATCGGCCGGCAGCAGGACATCCGCCTGGAGATCGAAGACGGCGACGCGACCGTCGTCGCCGACGCGTTCCGCGTGCAGCAGGTGTTGGTCAACCTGTTGTCCAACGCCGTCAAGTTCTCGCCGCCGCATTCGACGGTGCGCCTCGGGATCGTGACCGAGGGAACGATGGCGAAGGTTTGCGTGTCGGACAGCGGACGTGGAGTGCCGGAGACCGATCTGCGCCGCATCTTCGAACGCTTCCGCCAGGTCGAAGCCTCCGACTCGCGCAGCAAAGGCGGCACCGGCCTCGGACTGGCGATCGCGAAGGCGATCATCGAACAACATGGCGGCAAGATCGGCGTGGAGTCGGAAGAAGGGAAAGGCAGCACGTTCTGGTTCACGCTGCCGTTGGCGTCATGAAGATTCTGCTCATCGACGACGAGGAAGACGTCCGCTCGATCGCGACGCTCAGCCTCGCGCGCGTCGGCGGGATGGAGGTGCAGACCGCGTCGGGCGGCAAGGAGGCGTTGGAGATCGCAGAGGCGGCGCAACCGGACGCGATCCTGATGGACCGCATGATGCCGGACATGGACGGGCGCATGACGCTGGTCGAGCTGCGCAAGATCGATGCGATGCGCGACGTGCCGGTGATCTTCCTCACCGCGACCGCGCTCTCCAGCGACGTCGAGGAGCTGATGGCGATGGGCGCCGTCGGCGTGATCGCGAAGCCGTTCAATCCGATGACGCTCGCCACGCAGGTGAAAAGGATCCTTGAGCGAGATTGATCTTTTCGCCGAGCTGGCCGCGTTGCGGGAGCGGTTTCTGCGCAACGCTGCGTCGCGCCTGGAGGAGCTCGCGCGTGCGCTCGATGCCGTGGCGCGCGACGCATCGAATGCGGCAGCGCTCGAACGCTTCATCCACGTCGCCCACAATCTCGCCGGCCTCGGAGGAACGTACGGATTCCCGCGCGTGTCGGAGATTTCCCGAACGCTGGTGAACGAGGCGCGCGCGATCGCCGGATCGCCGCCGGAGATCTCCACGAAAGTGCGGTCGTGGCGCGAGGCGTATGCCGAGCTCGCGGAGGAGCTGACGACCGGCGCCGCCGCGTCGTCTTCCGCCGAGCCGCCATCCGCTCCAAGCGCACCGCGGACGGTCGTGCTCTGCGCGATGCGCGAGGTGCCGGCCGGTCTCGCATCGGAGGTGATCGAAGTCCGTCACGTCCCGTCACTCGAGCTGGCGAAAGCGCAATTGAAAGAGTCGTTGCCCGACGTGCTGCTCGCCGACTGGAACCGCGGCGGCAACGAGCTCGTGCAGGAGCTGCGCGGAGTGCCGGGCGGCGACGACGTGCTCGCGCTCGTGGTCGGCGTCGCGAGCGGCGACGCGATGCGCAAGGTCGAAGTGCTGCGCAGCGGCGCGGACTCGTTTCTCGCCGAATGCGCGCCGGACGCGATCGTGAAGCGGCTCTCCGTGTTGCTCGATCAACGGCGCGCGGCGGCGCCGCGGATTCTCTCCGTCGAGGACGACCCCGACCAGGCGGAGCTCCTCACGACCGTGCTGTCGTCGGCCGGCTATTCGGTGCGCGTTTGCGACGATCCGGCGATGTTCGAGTCAGACCTGCAGAGCTTCCGCCCGGATCTCATTCTGATGGACGTCGATCTTCCCGGCGTCCGCGGCGACGAGCTCGCGAGCAGCGTGCGCCAGTCGGACGAGCTGGCGACGTTGCCGATCGTCTTCCTCACCGCGAACGAGCAGCCGCTCACGCGCCTGCGCACGGCGAAGGCGGGCGGCGACGACTTTCTCGTCAAGCCGGTTTCGCCGCCGCTCCTGATCGCGACCGTCGCCGCGCGCATCGAACGGAGCCGCCATCTCGCCGCGTTGTTCGAGCGCGACGGCGTGACCGGGCTGCTGACGCATGCGGTGTTCTTCGACAAGCTCCACGCGCTCTGGAACACGCCGGAGCGCCGCGCGAGCGACGCGGGCGTCGCGTTGGCCATCATCGATCTCGATCACTTCAAGCGAGTGAACGACACGTACGGGCATCTCACCGGCGATCGCGTCCTCGCCTCGTTCGGCTCGCTCGCGCGGCGCCGCCTGCGCTCGCTCGACGTGGTGGGCCGCTACGGCGGCGAGGAGTTCGCGCTCGTGGTGACCGGCGTCAATGCGAACGAGGCGGCGGCGCTGGCCGATCGGCTGCGGGAGGAGTTTGCGGCCGTCGAACAGCATGCGACGGACGGTGCGCCGTTTCACACGACGTTCAGCGCCGGGGTCGCGCCGCTCAATGACGCGTACGACAGCGTGGAAGAGTGGATCGCCGCGGCCGACGCGGCGTTGTATCGGGCGAAAGCGCACGGACGCAATCAGGTGGCGACGGCGAACTGACGGCGCCGTGTCAGGCGCTTGTTGGCCCAGCCTTCCCGAGGCTTCGCCTCGTCGCTCGTCCTTGGTGATGCGGGGACGGTCGGCGGCGTGGGAGCGGGCTTCAGCCCGTTCCGGGACCGGCTGAGCCGGTCCCTCCATTGATTAGAAGCGGGTGCCGCCCGTACGCTCGAGAGCAAGCCTTCACGAGGCTTCACCTCTTCGCTCGTCCTCGGTGATGCGGGGAAGGGCGGCGGCGTGGGAGCGGGCTTCAGCCCGTTCCGGGCCGGCTGAGCCGGTCCCTGCATTGATGTCATTAGAAGCGGGACGGGTCACTGCGCGGAGAACATCGCGCTCTACCGCGCTCGTCGACGCGCTCACTTGACGCCGGCGCGCAGCTCTTGCAGCGACCGCGCGCGCGGCAACTGGCCGACCGTCACGGAATCCGTCCACTGCACGGCGGGCAACTGCATCGCGGTGCGCGCCTCGTTGAGTCGCGTACGCAGTTCGATGAGATCCGCCGCGCGGATGAGACCCGCCTGCGCGCCGTAGTTCGTCCACGCTTTCGACAGTCCTGCGGCGGCGCGCACCGCATCGACGGCGAGGCGCAACTCGGCGACGTGAATGCCGCGGATCGGCGTCGTCTGCGGCAACGCGGGATCGTCCTGCAACACGAACGGCGCCGCGAGATCGAATGCGGACGGGGACGAGACGGCATTCATCGCATCGACGGCGTACACGCGATAGAGGTACGCGGAGCCGGGCGTCGCGCTCGTATCGACGAACGTCGTGCCGGTCCCCGAAGGTGTGAACGTCTGGCCCCCCGGCATCCGCTCGATGCGATACGACGCGATCGCGAGGTCGCTCGCAGACGCGGTCCACGAAACCTCGACCGAAGACGCCCCGACGCGCGTCGCCGAAACGGCGGTGGGCGCGACGGGCGGATTCGGCGCGGCGGTGACGAACGCCGGCGAGAACGTGGCCTGCGTGACGGCGACGCCGCCGTTGCTGGCCGTGACACGGAGATCGATCGTGCCCTTCATCGGCAGCGCCGCGCCGTAATCGAGACCGCTCGCCGTGAGCGGCAACGACGTCCAGTTCGCGGTCCCATGCTCGCGCCATTCGAGCAGCGGCGTGCCGCCGATGCGCAGCCGCACTTTCGGCGTCGTGGCGTACGCGGGCATCGACGTCGGCAGGCCATTCGTCTCGATGCTGAAATGCGTGAGCATCGGCGGGCGCGTGCTCGTCCGCGAGTCGAGTGTCGCCACGTGCTCGGTCGTGCCGGCGATCGCGCCGATGGCGTAGCTCATCGAGCAGCGCAACTCGTGCACACCAGCCGGCGACGTGACGTTCTTCAGCTGCGTCAACGTCAGCGTCCCGATCGTCACGCCTTCGCGCGACAACGAGCAACGCGGAACGTCGCCGCCGCGCAGCGTGTAACTGGACGCCGTCTGCGATTGCCACGCAGGCGTCGTGTTCGCGTCGTTCGTGACGGAGATGAGACTGAGGCCGCCGTAGCCGTCGAATTGAATCGGCAGCGACGGCGGAACGACGTCTGGATCCCATCTCCCGATCTCCGGGCCGAGCACGGCGTCCGGCGCGATCGGCGGAGTCGCGAAGTGGTAGTGCGAGAACCTGCTCACCTGCAGGCTCGCGAGATCTTTGAAGTCGATGCTGGAGCCGGTGATGCGGTCGGTGGAAAGCCCGTTCGCGCCATAGCCGACGAGCTCGGACTGGAGGATGGGAGAGGTGTCCACATCCGAGCCCAGGCGCGACTGGAAACGAAGCGTGCGCGTGAGCCCGGCGGCCGTGCCCATGGATCCGCCGCCGGCAATACCGGTCGTCGTCTTCAACAGCAGCATGCCGAGATGCCAGAGCTTCGCGGAGACGGAGCCGGGCGGCTGTGCGCCGGCGACGTCGAGACGCCGCGTGGCCACACCGGCCAACGGCGGCGCCACCCCGGCCGAAACCCCTCGGCTGGTGGAAGCGGAGAGGAAGAGCTCGGAGCCCGCGGGGTCGGCGGCGCCGGTGACGAATCCCACGTAGTAGCGCGAAGAGAAGTTGGAGAGCCAGATGTCCCTGGAAAGGCCCATCAGAGTCACCTCGCGAGGCGTGGTCGCAGGCGAAGCGTCCGGATGGCCGATGAAGAGCGATCGGATCGCGGTGGACTCGTCGAGCGGCTGGCCTTGATCGTCGACGGTCGGAGCCAGGAACCCGTGCACGGCCTGCGCGCGATCGACGTTCAGCTCGCGCCTCCCGGGACCGAGCTCCAGTTGCTCGGCGATCACGAGCGCCGACTTGCCGAAGAAGTAGAAATTCGTCAGCACGTCCCAACGGCCAGGCGGGAGCAACGCCACTCCCTTCCTGCCCACCGGGTACATACGGCGAGTCAGGCCCGTTTCCGATCGCATCTCGATCGAGGTCTGCGGCTCGCTCACCGTCAACGACAACACCGAGCCCTTGAAAAAGTACGCCGGCACGCGCGCGGAGCGTTCTCCATCCGACACCGTGACGTCCGTGCTCCACGCGAACGGTTCGGGCGCGAACGGCGTCGTGGCCACATCGACGTGCAGCCGCAACGTCACGTTCGCGTTCGCTCCCGCCGCGATCGTCACCTCGGCCGGAAGGATCTCGAGCGTCGCGCCGGCCGGCAGCGTGCCCGCGTTCGCGAGGGTGAACGTGCGCGAGTCGGTCGACTTGTTCGTGATCGTGATCGTCTGGTCGCGCGTGATGACGCCGCTCGTTTCGTCGAACACGCCGAAGTTGACGGTCGACGGCGACACGACGCCGCGAAGCGCGAAAGCGGCGACGAGATCGAGTCCGCCGTTGCCGCGCGTGAACAGCGGAGCGGCGATCGTCCGCGCGGAATTCACCAGGCGATTCTTGAGATCGGCCGGCGTCTGCGCCGCGTTCCACTGCAGCAGCAACGCCGCCGCTCCGGCGACGTGCGCCGCGGCCATGCTCGTGCCGCTCATCGAGAGGTAGCCGCTCGCGGAGCTGTAACGCCCAGTGCTCGGCACGGTGCTGACGATGTTCACGCCCGGCGCGACGATCTCCGGCTTCAGGAAAGGATTCTCACCGTCCGACGCGTAGCCGCGGCTGCTGCTGGAAGCCATCGCCCAGCTCTTGTCCGTGGCGCCAACGGTCAGCGCTGTCCTGGCGCTTCCGGGCGAGTAGATCGACATCGCGGTGCTGCCGTCTTCACCCGCGCTGGCGATGCACAACATGCCGGCGGCGGTCGCGTTGTCCACCGCCTGGCTCATCGGATCGCTCGCGTCGCCGATGCCGCCGAGGCTGAGGCTCGCGATTTTCGCGCCGTCGGTCACGGCGCGCTCGATGCCCGCGATGATGTTGCTCGCCAGGCCGAAGCCATTGCGGTCGAGCACTTTGTAGGCGAGGAGCGTCGCGCCCGGAGCCACGCCCTCGATGCCGCCGTGCGCGCCGACGATGCCGGCGACGTGCGTCCCGTGGCCGTTGTCATCGCGCGGATCGTCGTCGTTGTTGACGAAGTCGAAGCCGCCGGCGACGCGGCACGCAGGTCCGAAGCAGCCGCCGAGGTCGGGATGGGTGTAGTCGATGCCGGAGTCGATGACCGCGACTTTCACGCCGGCGCCGGTGACGCCGTACGTGTCGCGCACCGTCGTCGCGCCGATGAGCGGCACGCTCTCCGTGAGGTTCGCATGCATCTCCACGTCCTCGGTGACGGCGAGCACGTTCGGGAGCTTGCGGATGTCGCCGATGGCGTCGCGGTCGACGGTCGCGGCGACGCCGCTGAAGAGCGTGTGGAGCTCGCGCGTGATGCGCGACGGCCGGCGGGTCTCGATCCGCGCGTCGAGCGCGGCGAGATCCGTCGCGAGCTGTTCGCGTTGCCGCGCAACTTCGGAGAGCAAGCCGGGATGCAGCCGATCGCGCACCGGCCGCGCCGCGAGCTCGATGATCACCCGAGCCTCGGCCTTGATGACG
>JAFAVZ010000353.1 GCA_019242175.1 Acidobacteriota bacterium | reverse complement strand
GTTTGCCCTCACGGTCGCCATCGACCGCAATGCATCGACGGTGACGCTGCACGCGCCGAAGCCGCTGCCGTTCCAGCTCCGCCGGAAGCGGGAGCAGGACGCGGCGAAGCTGCTCGCCGGCAGCAACGAGAGCTCATCGCTTCCGCTGCTGCCGAATCCCTACGCGCTGTTCGACGTGCCCTTCGTCGATGCGCGTCTGCGCACGACCAACGGCCGGAACGCGGCTTCGCTCAACTACGACCTCTTCGCCACCGGCGACCTCGCCGGCCTCACGGCGACAACGTACCTCAGCGGCACCGGCACCAACCCGCTGGCGACTTCCTGGCTCACCCTCGGACGCCGCGATCCCGAACCAATCCTCCTCGGGCCGCTCCACGCCCGGGAGGCGGCGGCGGGCGAGGTCTTCTTTCCGGGCAACGACCTTGTCGCGGCACCGAAGCGCGGCATCGGCGCAGCCATCAGCAGCTTCCCCGTGGAGCGCTCGTCGCGCTTCGACGAACAGACCATCAGCGGCGAGCTGCATCCCGGCGAAGACGTCGAGCTGTACGTGAACGACGCGCTCGCCGGCTATGCGCGCGGCAGCGAGAGTACCGGCCATTACACGTTCGCGGGCGTGCCGGTGCGCTACGGCCTCAACGTCTTTCGCCTGGTGTTCTACGACACGCACGGCCGGCAGCGGGTCGAGACGCGCACGTTCAACGCGGGCGACACACTCACACGCAAAGGAAGGTTCGACTACCGCGTAGTCGCAGCCAGCCGGCATTTGGCCGAGGTGGCGTATGGGATGACGGGAAACATGACGGTGACGGGCGCCGTGACGTCGGTGGAACAGCGCAATTACCTCAGCGGCGGACTGCGCGCCACGTTCGGCCGGGTGTTCGGCTATGCCGATCTGGCGCGTGACCTTCGCGGCGGCACGATCGCACGCCTCGGTCTGCAGACGCGGATCGGGCCGATCGCGCTCTCCGCCGCGCACGCACAGCTCGACGGTTTCGTCAGCGAGATGTACAGCGACGATCGCGGGCCGATCGCCTCGCGCACGTCGATCCAGGCCAGCGGCTCACTCGGCCGCCTCGACGCCACCATCGAGCAGCTCGTCTCCGGCGCGCGAATCACCCACCTCGGCGGCATGGTCTCGGCCTCGCGCGGCCGGCTCCTGATCGCCAACGGCTGGCAGGCTGCGCTCGGCGTGCCGGGAAGCGCGGATTCGGCTTCCGGCACGCTGCGCTTCAGCCGCAGCAGCGGCGCGCTGATCCTGCGCGGAGAGCTGGAGTACGGCATCCATCCGCGGCGCGATCTCACCTCCGCGCGCGTCGCCGCCGACTGGCGGCAGTTCCGCGCGACCATCGACACAGACCTGGCCACGCGGCTGTCGCGCGCGACGGCGACTGTGCGTCACGACGCCGGCCGCTACGAGCTCGCCGTCACGGCCGAGGTGCCGTCGCGCGGCGGGCCGGTGCTGCGCGTGGAAGTGGCGACGAGCGTTCTGCACAATCCGCTCGCCCGGCGGTGGGGCTTCCACAGCAAGGCTTCCGCGTCCGCGGGTGCCGTCGCCGCGATGGTGTTCCTGGACAACAACGACAATGGCATTCGCGATGACGGCGAGCCGCCCATCGCAGGCGCCGGCTTCGTCGTCAACCGCAACCCGACGCCGATCGTCACCAACCTCGAAGGCATCGCCTTCCTCGACAACCTTCCGCCCGACCGCCGCAGCGAGATCGGCCTCTCTCCGGCCACGCTGGAAGATCCGGGCTGGCTGCCGGCCACGACGAAGACGGCGTTCGTCGCACGGGCCGGCAAGCCGCTCGTCGTCAACTTCCCGGTCGTCGTCACCGGTGAGATCAGCGGCGTCGTCTCCCGCGGCAGGAAGATCGCGTCGGCCGTCCGCGTGGAGTTGCTGCATGCGGACGGCACGGTCGCCGCCGAAACGTTCAGCGCGTACGACGGCTTCTATCTTTTCGGCGAAGTGAAGCCCGGCGCATACACGGTCCGCATCGGCACCGCGTCGCGAGCGCTGATGCTCTCCGCCGAGGAGCACCTTTTCGATCACATCGACTTCGCGCTGGAGCCTCAGGGGTAGTTCGTGTTCGAGCAGCCCGGGCCCGCGTCTCCATGGATCTTCTCGTTCTGGTAGGGAGGGCACGAGATCGACTGCGGAACGACCGGATCGAGCGGCGGATCCGTGACGGTGAGAAAGTTCAGCGAGAAGTCCTTCCCGTCGTTCTCCTCGTCGAGACGGTCCAACGGTGCGTTGGAGATCGTGATGATCGCACCGTCCTTCAGCAACATCGTGCCTCGGCCCTCCGGCGTCTCGATCTCCAGGCGCGGCTCTCCGTCCGTCTCGACCGTCACGATCGAGATCGCTTTCATCTTTTTGGGGTCGAGGGTCGACGCTTTCACCGCGTACCCGTCGATTCGTCCGTGCGTGAAATCGACATAGCACGCGGCGTCGCCATCCTTCACGACCGCCATGTTCGGCAAACCGATCGCCCTCCCATCGGGCATCGACGCCTGCAGATGGGGAAGGCATTGCGCATTGTTCGTCCAGCGCTGCAGCGGGAGCGGATTGGCCACGCGGATGTGATACGCCCTGCTGCCGTTGAGGTCGTAAAGAGACAGCCTGTTCGGGATCAGCGGACCATCCCAATTCTGCAAGCCGACGACGCGCATCCGCGCGAGGTGGGGAACGATGTCGTGGTCGCCGATGCGGTCGATCTTGCCGTTGACGACCACCATGCGGTTGACCGTCTCCGCCTGGCCCGTCCAACGCGAGAAGTCGTTGAAATACGTACAGATGCCCTCGAAGCGGAACGTCACGTTCATTTGCGGCTCCTTTCAGCGCGAAATGCGGCGGGTGAGCAGTGCCACTGCGCGCCACGCCGAGGGGCGTGCCGCGGTTTCGGAGGCAAGGGCGGCGAGTTGCGCGCGGCGCAGGGCATCCGCGGCGGGGAGACCCGAGGAGAGGCCGCGATGGACGTCGTGGAAGAACTCGGCGGCGTCGCGGTCGCGGATGGGCGTGAGCGTGCCGATCACGGAGCCGGCGCCGGCGGCGAGGACGCTGCCGCCGAGGCTGAGGGAGCGGGCCTCGGGGCGGCGGAGCGTTTCGCAGGCGGAGAGGATCACCACCGCGCCGTCGTCGAAGTGCATCCCGGCGATGTCCCGCCACGTGGCGCGGCGCTCGCTGAACGCGAGCGAGAGCTCGTTCGCGCCGCGGGCGCGCGAGGTGTGCCCGGCCAGATGCACCACCCCGGCGCGCGAGACGGCGCCGGAGAAGGAGGCGAAGGTCGCGGCGCGCGGCATGGACATCGTCTCGCGATAGAGCGCCGTCACGTCCTGCATTTCCCGCCGCGAGTCCGGCAGTGTTTCGAGATCGCCGGACGGCAGCGCGATCGCCACGACGAGCGGCGGCGCGACGATCCGTTCCGGCCGGAGCGAAGATGCGCTCTCCGCCATCGCGAGCGGCATGGCCTCGATGAGATGCCGCTTCGCGACGCGGTCGTACAGCGCGGCGTACGGCACTTCCTGCAACAGCGGATCGGCGACGATGATCAGCTGCCGCGACGTCGACAGCGCGGTCTGCGACGGCCGGATGAGCGCGTCATACAACGCGCTCGCGTCGTCCGCGCGGCCTTCGACAGCGCCGCGGACGTGCGACGCGAGCTGGCGCTCATCGAGCGGCGCGCGGGCGGAGGTGACGCTGCGCTCCGTCACACTGAAAGCCACCGCCTCGTCGCCCAGCATGGCCAGCGAGAGCACCGCGGTCGCGGTGCCGCGCAGGCGGCGCTGCAGCTCATCGAGCGCGACCGGCGACTCGCCTGCCGTCGCGATCTGCAGATTGCGGCGCTCCGTCTCCCGGAAGGCGCCCGCGACGTCGTTCCGCGCCAGGTGCAAGCGGATCGCCTCGCGTCCCAACGCGACGCCGGCGTCGAGGATGTCGCTGCCGACGAGGGGGCCGGCGAGCTTCTGGCGATGGCGCTCCAGCACCTCGAGCCCCGCAGTCAGATCCTGCAAGGCCGCCTCGGTCGCGCCACCGCGCAACGAGGCGCGAGCGCGCAGCAGATAGGCCTGAGGCAGGAAGAGCGCGCGTTGCGAAGAGCGATAGAAATCGATCGCGCGCGTGAGAGCTTCACCATCCAGGTTTGCCGCGCCGGCGGCGAGGCTGGCATCGGCAACGCCGACGGCGCGCGCCGATCCGGAGAGCGCGGTCGCCGCCGTCAGCGCCTCGCGTGCGGCGAGCCTCGCCGCGATGCGATCGCCGCACTGCGTCTCCAGCAACGTCTGGCGCACCAGTGCGTTCACCAGCAGGGCCTTGTTCGGCAGCTGCCGCACGGAGTCGGCTTCGAGGCGGAGAAACGCGCGGGCGGTGCCGAGACGACCGGCGTGCAGCTCCATCCGCGCGGCGCCGCCGAGCGTCACCGGCAAGCGATCGCCGACGCCTTCCGCATCAAGGAGGGAGAACGCCTCCATGCGCGCCTGCCACGCGGCGTCAGGGTCGCCCAGGCACGCCAGCGCCGTCGACTGCATGCCGCGGATGAAGCCGAGGTTGCCGCGCTCGGAGAGGCGGCGGAAGAGCTGCTCGCTTTCGTCGAGCCGCTCCAGCGCACCGCCCCAGTCGGCATCAGACATCGCGACCGTCGCGAGCTGCCAGCCGATCTGCGCGCGCAGCGCGAGATAAGGGCGCGAGCCGCATTCGGCGCGCAGCTGTTCGAGCTCCCGACGCGCACCGGCAACGTCGTCCGCCTCGAAGCGCGCGCAGGCGGCGAAGTAGCGCGCCAGGAGCGCCATGGGCGAGCCGGCGAACATCGCCGCGGCATGGCGCAGATCGCGCTCCGCGTCCTGCTGCCGCGACAGCGCGATGCGCGCCCGGCGATAGAGCGCATGCGCCGCAGCGAGTCGCGCGCGTTGCTCGTCATCAGCCGCGTCCACGGCGCGGACGCTCTCCGCCAACAGCGACTCGCCGGAAGCGCGCTGCAGCTCCACGCCGATGGCGCGCGCGGCGTCGAGCGCCGCCCCATCCGCCGACTCTCCCCACCGCCCGAGGTACTCCGCCTCGGCGAAAGTGCGGCTTTGCTGCGGGAACGCCGCGACGAGCGCCGCCGCGCGGGAGAGATCGGACTGCTCCTTGCGAAAACGCGCGTCGCCGGTCGCTAGCGGCAGACGCCGCAGACGCTCGCGCGCCTCGACCGCCCATTGCGACGATGGATCGACGGCGAGGTAGCGGTCCCACGCCTTGCGCGCTTCGCCGCCCAGGCCGAGGTGCTCCAGGATGAGCGCGCGGTTGAAGAGAGCGGCGGGCTGGTCCGGCTCGATCCGCAACGCACCGTCCGCCGCCGCCAGCGCCTCGGCAAACAGCGACGGTCGCTCCAGCCGCACGCCCGCCGCATCGAGCGCGGCGGCGAGATCGGAATGAATCGCGGCGTCGTTCGGCGCGCGCTCGGCCGCCGTGCGCAGCCTCGTCAGCGCGTTCTCCGGCTCGCCGGCGAGCAGCAGCGCGACGCCGGCCGTCCGCTGCGCCTCCGCGGCCGGATCCGCGTTCGCCGCGGCTACCGCGTCGCCGGCCGCGCCGGCCAGCTGCAGCCGGCGCGCATCTTCCACGGCATCTTCCGCGCGCAGCGGTCCGCGGTACGGCGTCCACTGGAAAGCCGCGAGCCGCGCCTCCATCGGGCGCGCGCCGCGGGACGCGAGCGCCACCAGCCGAGCCATCGGCTGGGAGCTCATCCGCTGCCGGATGAGCAGGCCGGTCGGAAGCGCGATCGCGATCGTCGCGGCGAGGGCGATCCAAAGCAGGCGCGAACGTGACGGAGCCACCGCCACGGCGGCGCTGGCCTCCTCCACGTCGGCCGTGCAATCGATACAGTTCCGCAGGTGCGCGATCACGTCTGCCTGCTCGCGCCGCGCGAGCTTTCCTTCCGCAAAAGCGGCGAGCGTTTCCGGATCGAGGTGAGAGCTCGTCATCGAGATACCTCGACCTCCTCCTGGCTCGACGGTCGCGCGTCGGCGTTTTTCCAGGAATCGAGTCCGAAATCGAGGGAGCGCACGGCGTTCCCGGTCACTTCCGCGAGCGTCGCCGCGTCGAGGCCGGCGCTCACCAATGCTTGGCGAAGCTCGCCCAGGCGCGCTTCGAGGCGGCGGTAGAGAGGGCGCTGGGGGATGCGCAGGGCCCGGCTGATGTCGGCGATGGTCATCGAGCCGCCGTAGCGGAAGCGGAGGATCACGACGTCTTCATCCGGCCACTTCGCCATCGTCTCGCGCACGACCTGCGCGGCGCGGGTGGCGATGCGGTGCGCGTCGTAGTCGCGCGCGCCGGCATCCGCGCGATCTTCCGCAGCCGGCTCGGCGATTTCCTCCAACGCGACGGGACGCGCCCGCTGATCGCGCGCGGGCAGACTCGCCGCCATCGCGCGCACATCCTTCTCTGAGAGCGACGGCTCGAGGGCGCGCACGAGCGGTATCGCTTCCTCCAGCGCGCGTCCGTCGCGATGAAGAAGGCGGTCCAGGAGGATCGCCGCGTTGCCGAGACGCTTCGCCTCCGCGGAAGGGTGCCAGCGCCCCAACTCCTGGATGCGCTGATCGGCCAGCAGGCGGCGGATGACGATGGAGAGATAGCCGGCCAGCGTGGAGCGCCCTTCCCATTTGCGGAGGATCTCGTAGTCGTTCTCGATGAGCGCGATGCGCACCACGGACGCGAAATCTTCGGCGTCGGCGTCGCGGACGCGGGCACGTCTGCACACCTCGCCGATCACGCGATCGATCAGCGGGAGGCTCTCTCGAAACCGCGCCTCGAAGTCCATCGATATGGAGAACCGGAAAAAGATTCTATCCGGGCCATGGCGCCTGCGCCACTTCGAGAAGTGCGGAAGAGGGAGGGAAGGGCTTGCAGCTCGTGCGAGGAGGGAAGCTCGAAACTGGCTCCGGCAGTAGGACTCGAACCTACGACCCACGGATTAACAGTCCGTTGCTCTACCGACTGAGCTATGCCGGAGTACGGTCGGAAAGGGCGCGCAAGTTAGCAAACCGGCGGCGCGCGGTCAAGCGTAACTCGCACCCAGGAGACTTTATTCGCCGGGCGGATACAATCCCGGCCACATGTCGCGAGAGATCGTCATCAATGCGACGAAGCACGAGTCGCGGATCGCCGTCCTCGACGAAGGGCAGGTCGTCGAGCTCTGGGTCGAGCGGACTCGGCACCGCACCATCGTCGGCAACATCTACAAAGGCCGGGTCACCAAAGTCCTGCCGGGTATGCAGTCGGCCTTCGTCGACCTCGGGCTGGAGCGCGACGCCTTCCTCTACGTCTCGGACGTGATCGAAGACATCGAGGAGTTCGAGACCGAGACGCCGGACGACCTCCATCTCTTCGAGTCCCAAACCCGCCCCGAGACGTCGATCTCCGACCTGCTGCGCGAAGGGCAGGAGCTCGTCGTTCAGGTCTCGAAAGACACGATCGCGGGCAAAGGCGCGCGCATCACCAGCCACATCACCCTGCCCGGGCGCTTCCTCGTCTACATGCCGACGGTGAATCACATCGGCGTTTCGCGGCGCATCGAGAACGAGGTGGAACGGACGCGGCTGAAGGAGATGCTGGAGCGCATCCGGCCGCCGCAGACGGGCGGGTTCATCGTCCGCACCGCGGGCGAGCAGCGCGAGGAAGAGGAGTTCATTTCCGACCTCAACTACCTCACGCAGCTCTGGGAGCAGATCAAGCGCCGTGCGGAGAAGAGCTCCGCGCCGAACGTGATCCATCACGATCTCGACCTCGTCCTGCGCACGATCCGCGACGTCCTCTCGCCCGAGTTCAAGACCGTGTGGGTCGACTCGGTCGATCAATACCAGCGCATCGTCGAGTTCCTCGACCACATCCAGCCGAACCTCGTCTCGCGCGTCCGCCTCTACCGCCGCGACGAGCCGATCTTCGACGACTTCGGCATCGAGCCGGAGATCGCGAAGGCGCTCAAATCGAAGGTCTGGCTGAAGTCCGGCGGCTACATCGTGATCAACCAGACCGAGGCGCTGGTGGCGATCGATGTCAACACCGGCAAGTACGTCGGCAAAAAGAACCTCGAGGAGACGGTGTTCCGCACGAACATCGAGGCGGCGAAGGAGATCGTCCGCCAAATCCGACTGCGCGACCTGGGCGGCATCATCGTGCTCGACTTCATCGACATGGAGGAGCCGGCGAACCGCGCGAAGCTCTTCGAGGCGCTGGAGAACGAGATCAAGAAGGATCGCTCGAAGACGAAGATTCTCCAGATTTCCGAATTCGGGCTGATCGAGATGACGCGGAAACGCGTGCGGCAAAGCCTGGAGCGCTCGCTCACGCAGGCCTGCCCGTACTGCGGCGGCGGCGGGCGGATCAAGTCGAATACGACGATCGCGCTGGAGATCTGGCGCGACCTGATGAAGCAACGCGATCTGCACGAGGGGCAGGATGTGATCGTGCGCGTGAACCCGGTCGTCTACTCGACACTCCACGCCGGCGATCCCATCTTCGAGGAAGTCGAGCGCAACCTCGGCATCCACCTCGTCTTCAAGCCGGACGACTCCCTGCACCACGAGCAGT
>JAFAVZ010000343.1 GCA_019242175.1 Acidobacteriota bacterium | reverse complement strand
CCGTCGCCGTCATCTCGATCGCCGTCATCGTCGTGATGGTCATCCTCTGGAAGGTCATCCCCGTCTTCGCCTCCCTCTTCGCCGGCCTCGGCGCGGAGCTGCCGCTGCCGACGATCATCGTCATCCACCTCTCGAACTTCATCGCCGACTACTGGTGGCTCATCGGCGGGCTGCTCTTCGGCGGCTCGTACGCGATCCAGCGCTATCACCAGACGTACAAGGGCAAGCGCGTGCTCGACGGCATCTTGCTGAAGATGCCGGTTCTCGGCATGCTCCTGCGCAAGATCGCCGTGGCCCGTTTCTGCCGCACGCTCGCCACGCTGACCTCGTCCGGCGTTCCGATCCTCGACGGCCTCCAGATCACGGCCCGCACCGCCGGCAACTCGATCATCGAAGACGCGATCATGGCGACGCGCAAGTCGGTCGAGGAAGGCAAGACCATCAGCGAGCCGCTCGGCGATACCGACGTGTTTCCCGCGATGGTCGTGCAGATGATCGCCGTCGGCGAACAGACCGGCGCGCTCGACACGATGCTCACGAAGATCGCCGACTTTTACGAGGATGAAGTCGACGTCGCCGTCGCCGGCCTCATGAAGCTCCTCGAGCCGGTCCTCATCGCATTCCTCGGCGTGGCCATCGGCGGCATCGTCATCGCGATGTACATGCCGATGTTCTCGCTCATCGGACAAATTCAGTAGTTGCTGGTTGCTAGTTGCTGGTTGCTGGTAGAGACCTATCGGCAACCAGCTTCATTTACTAGCAACCAGTAACCAGCAACCAGCAACCACCCCATGCCTTCCGACGCGCGCATGCTGATCGCCGTTCGCGTCGTCGTCGTGACGACGCTGCTCATGGCGTCGCTCATCATCCAGTACACCGTCACCGAGCTGCTGCCGATCAACTACATCTACCTGACGGCGGTGGTGACGTACGCGCTCACGCTCGTCTACATCGCGTTCGGGCAGCTGGTTCCGTCGCGGAGGGCGAACCTTCTGATCCAGGTCGGCGGCGATCTTCTCGTCGAGACGCTCCTCGTCTACTTCACTGGCGGCCTCGACTCGCCGTTCTCGTTTCTCTACCTCGTCTCGATCATCACCGCCTCGATGCTGCTCTACCGCCGCGGCGGACTGCTCGCGGCATCGGGTGCGGTCATCCTCTACGGCGCGCTGGCGGACCTGATGTATTACGAGATCCTGCCGTTGCCGGAGCAGAGCCTCGTCTCCGCCGTGCCGTGGACGTCGTCCCGCCTCTACTTCAACATGGCGACGAACTTCGCCGGCTTCTACGCGGCGGCGCTCCTCACGTCGTACATCTCGGAGAAGCTGCAGAAGACGTTCGAGGAGCTGGACGTGAACCGCCAGAACCTCGCCGAGCTGCGAGCCATCAACCAGAACGTCGTCGACTCCATCCCGTCCGGCCTGATCACGCTCTCGTCGTACGGCACCGCGTCTTTCATCAATCCGGCCGGCTGCGCGATTCTCCAATCCGCCCCGCTCGCGATCCTCGGCAAGCACGTCACGGAGCTCGGCTTCTTCACGCTGGAGGGCTGGAACGACGTGCGGGTCAGCCTCGCCGCGGGCGCGATCATTCGCGACGAGATCGAGTTCCCCGCGCGCGACGCGACGCGCAACATCGGCTTCGCCGTGACGCCGCTCCAAACGCTCGACGGCAACCCGTCCGGCTACACCGTCATCTTCCAGGACCTCACGGAGATGAAGCGCCTCGAGGCCCAGCTCCGCCTCAAAGACCGCATGGCCGCGGTCGGCGAGCTCTCCGCCGGCATCGCCCACGAGATCCGCAATCCGCTCGCGGCGATCGCCGGCTCGGTGCAGGTGCTGAAAGGATCCGCATCGCTGACGCAGCAGGAGCAGCGGTTGATGTCGATCGTGCTGAAGGAATCGGAGCGGCTGAACAAGACCATCGCCGAATTCCTCCGCTTCGTTCGGCCGCAGGAACGGCATCCGGTGGAGTTCGACATCGCGGCCAGCCTGGCCGAGGCTTTGGATTTGTTGATGAATAGCTCGGAGCTGAGTACGGAGCACGCGATCCGGCGCGAGATCTATCCGGTCTCGTTTCAGCTGATGGGCGACGCGGATCAGATTCGCCAGGTGTTCTGGAATCTCGCGCGCAACGCGGTGCAGGCGATGCCCCACGGCGGCACGCTCACGGTGAGCACGCACGTGCACGACGACACGTACCACATCCTCTTCAGCGACAACGGGCGGGGGATGTCCGACGCCGATCTGCAGCGCCTCTTCCAGCCTTTCCGCACGAACTTTCCGTCGGGAACGGGGCTGGGGATGGCGATCTCGTATCGCATCGTGCAGGAGCACGGCGGGCGGATCGAGGTGGTGTCGCGGCCGGGGCAGGGAACGACGATCACTGTATCGTTGCCGGTCGTGAGTCACGCCGGCGTCATGGTGCGCCGTCCGTCCGGCGCGTTCATCACCGCATGAGCCGCCGCGCGCTGAACGCCGGCACCGCCGCGGTTTTCCTCGTCGCGTTCTTCGTCTTCGCCTTCGTGTTTCTGCGGATGTCGATCCTCGTCGACGCCGACTCGTACTATCACCTCGCCGTCGCGCGCTGGTACGGGCAGGAAGGCGTCGCGACGCCCGTTCCGTGGGCGCGCTTCAGCGTGCTCGCCGATGGCGCGGACAAGGAGTGGTTGTTCCATCTGCTCCTGATGCCGTTCACGTCCGCCGATGCGGCGGTGGGCGGGCGTCTCGCGCTCGCGGCACTGAACGCGACGCTCGCGGCCGTAATCGCGCGCTACGCCGCGCAGACGCTCGGCCCGTTCGGCTTCGCGTTTCCGCTCTGGCTCTGGATCGCCGCGCCCCCGTTCCTCGCACGTGCCGTGCGTCTGCGTCCGGAACTACTCGCGTTGCTGTTGATCCTCCTCGCGATCGGTGCCGCCGCGAAACGGCGCGTCGTGATCTTCGGTCTGATCGCGTTCGCGTTCGCGCTCGGCTACACCGCGTGGCATGTGTTCCTGTTTCTCGCGTTGCTGTGGGCGTGGCGCGATCTGCGTCTCTCCGCATCCGCAATGCTCGGCGTGATCGCCGGCCTGTTTCTGCGACCGCATCCGATCGCGAACCTGCAGCTCTGGTACATCCAGAACGTCGAGTTCTTCCGCTGGGCCGGGAAGCTCGACGTCGGCGACGAGATCCGCCCTCCCTCCGCCCACACGCTCTTCCTCTCCCTGGCGTTCCTCCTCGGACTGACGCTGCTGATCCGCAGGCCGAAGCCGCTCACGCCGCTCGCGCGCAACTTCGCGATCGCCGCCGCCGTGTTCCTCGTGCTTTTCGCGCGTTTCGGTCGCATGGCGACGTACGCGTTTCCGCTGCTCGCGTTGACCGTCGTGCTCGCGATGGGCGATCAGGTGCGCAAGCTCGCCCCCATCGTGCTCGGTGCGACGCTGCTGCTCGCGGTACCGTTGGCGCGCGAGCCGATGCTCGTCGATCTGCTCACGCGCGACTTTGCGACCGAGGCGGATTTGGAGGCGTTCGGGCGAGCGGTGCCGCGCAATGCGAAGGTTGCGGCTACATGGGGCGATGGAGAAACGTACGCGTTCTGGGCGCCGCAAGGACGCTATCTCAACGTGCTCGAGCCGCTCTTCATGCTCGCCCGCGATCGCCACGCGTACGAAACGCAGCGCGCACTCTTCAGCGGGTTGCATCCCGATCCCGCGGCTGCGGCGCGTGAGCTCGACAGCGACTTCCTCGCGTTCGACACCACGTCCACGCCGCCCGAGCTCGTCGAACGGATCGTGACCGACCCGCGCTTTCGCATCCGCTACGGCGGCGCGAACGCGTTGTTCCAGATCGTCCCGTTCGATCGCCTCGTCTATCGCGAACGGGCGGGCATCGAGGAACTGGAAGGTGGGCACTATCTCTTCGCGCCGTACGAGCCTGCGACGCTGACGATCGATGGCGTCGTCGCGGCCGAGGTCCCCGATCGCCGACTCGCGATTCTCGGAAGGGGCGTGAAGCTCCAGATCCCGCCGGGCCGTCATCGAGTAGGAGTGAGGACTGCGGCCGGCTACTACCTGGTAAGAATGTAGGGCCGGCTCTCCAGCCGGCCCCGTGAGATACGGTCGCGGCGGATCCGTCCGCCGCATCATTTTCGACTGCGGCCGGCTGGAGAGCCGGCCCTACATTTCCCGGTCGGATACACTGCCGCCCAATGTCCGACGATCGCGTCCTCAACCCCGAGCCGGAAGCGGATGATCTCAAGGACGAGCTCTCCCTTCGCCCGAAGTTCCTCCGCGAATACATCGGCCAGCAGAAGGTCAAAGCGAACCTGGAGATCTCCATCGCCGCGGCGCGCAAACGCGGCGAGCCGCTCGACCACGTCCTCCTCTTCGGCCCTCCCGGCCTCGGCAAAACCACGCTGGCGAACATCATCGCGAATGAGATGAGCGCGCCGATCCGCGGCACGTCCGGCCCGGCGTTGGAGAAGCCCGGCGATCTCGTCGCAATCGTGACGAACCTCGAACAGGGCGAGGCGCTCTTCATCGACGAGATCCACCGTCTCCCCGCCACCGTGGAGGAAGTGCTCTACTCCGCGATGGAAGACTTCTCGGTCGATCTCGTCATCGGCCAGGGCCCGGCCGCGCGCACGGTGAAGATCGAAGTCCCGCGCTTCACGCTCATCGGCGCCACGACGCGCGCCGGCCTGCTCTCCGCGCCGCTCCGCGCGCGTTTCGGCATCGTCCATCGCCTCGATTTCTACGACTTCGAGTCCCTCGCGGTCATCGTCCGCCGTTCCTCCGAAATCCTCGGCATCCGCGTCGATCGCGACGCCGCAGACGAGATCGCCCGCCGCTCGCGCGGCACGCCCCGCATCGCGAATCGGCTGCTGCGCCGCGTGCGCGATTTCGCCGAGGTACGGCATCAGGGCGCCGTGACGATTCCCGTCGCACGCGAGGCGTTGCAGATGCTGGAAGTCGACGAGTACGGCCTCGACGAGATCGATCGCAAGTTCCTCGCGGCGATCATCGAACGCTTCGACGGCGGCCCCGTCGGCGTGAACGCGATCGCGTCCTCGATCGCCGAGGATCGGGGAACGATCGAGGATTTGTACGAGCCGTACCTCATCCAGATCGGCTTCCTGCAACGCACGCCGCGCGGCCGCGTCGCCACGCGCCAGGCGTACGAACATCTCGGCTATCCGATCGGAAGACGGCAACCGGGATTGTGGTGAGCGGGCTTCCCGCCCGCGAGCAGCGGCACGTCCTCGTGCCGCTGCCAGGATGCACAAGGTCGCCGGGCGAGGACGCCCGTCGACTTGCGGGCGAGACACCTTCGCTCACCGCACGTTCATGTCGCGCAGATACATCGCGCGCGGCTCGGCCAGATGCGACGGCTCCCCGCCGCCCGTACCGCGCGCTTCCACGATCAGCGTTCCGTCGTCCGACGGCATGCGCGTCACTTCCGAGAAGCCGGCGGCGAGCAGCGTCGCTTCGAGCGTGCCGTAGTTGTAGACGAACGCCTGTTTGCGCATCGCGTGATTCACGGCGTGACACGCCTCGATCGTCGGCGCGGGATACGCCGTGCGCCACAGCGACGAAAGATCCGTCGTGATGATGCGCACCTCTTCGCCGACGTGCGACGCGAGCAAGCGCATCGCCTCGTCGTAAGGCAGATCGTGCAACGCGTCGAGGACGATCACGACGCCTCCACGATCAGGATGTGCGAGTGCCCCTCGTAATCCTCGTTCGTCTCGTGTTGTTCGAGACCGCGCAGCTCTGCGTGCTCGGACTGCCCGTATTCGCAGCGCACGACGCGCTTGAATCCGGCGTCGTGCAACGCGGCGGAAAGCGTCGCGAGGTTCCACAGGAACTGATGGCCCCACCCGCGAAACGCGCGGTTCATCGCGAAGCAGGCGAGCACCTCGAGGTCGGGCGTGAGCACGGTGCGATAGTGCGAGGCCCAAACCCAATCGAGGTTCGGCGTCGAGAGCCGGAGCACGCCGCCATCGCGCAACACGCGCCGACACTCGGCGAGCAGCACGCGCGCGTCTTCGTATCGGATGTGCTCGATGAAGTGCTCGGCGAAGATGAAGCGCGCGTCGCGGAACGGCAGGCCCTGCGTCACGTCCACGACGCGATCGACGCCGGGATAAGGCTGATTGTCGATGTTGATCCAGCCCGGCAATGCGACGGAGCCGCTGCCGAGGTGAAGGCGTTCCGTGGGCTCGGCTTCGATGCGAGAGGCGAGGCGGAGGGGATCAATCACGGCGGAAGTGCGCGCCTTTGGATACCGGATTGCGCAACGCGGCGTTCGCGACGATGGCCGCCATCTGCTGGCCGTGGAACAGCTCGACGATCGGCTTGCTGATCGTCGCCTCGTGGTAGAACTTCGTGAGGCGGCCGCCGAGCTGCCGCGTGTCGGCGACGGCGCGTTTCAGGCGCTCGTAGCTGCGCACGATGCCCACGTAGTTCCACATCGTGTGCTGGATCGTCGTCCAGTCCTGGAGGATGAGCGCCGGGTCTTCGACGTTCTCCGTCCCCGCGGCTCTCCAGTTCGGAATCGATTCCAGCAATCCCGAGTGCAGGACGCCGATGCCCGCCGGCCGCGACGACGGCGCGCGCCGAATCGCCGGCGCGTCGCTCTCCCGCGCGTGCTGTTTCACCTTCTTCGGACGCGCGGCTTCCGCCGGCGTCGTCCCGCTGAAGTACTTTTCGCGGATCGAGTGCGCGGCGTAGTAGCCCCACGTCAATCCTTCGAGCAGCGATGTCGACGCGAGGCGATTGCCGCCATGCAATCCGGTGCAAGACGTTTCGCCGATCGCATACAAACGCGCGAGCGTCGTTTCGCCGCAGTTGTTCGCCAGGATGCCGCCGCAGAAGTAGTGCGCCGCGGGTACGACCGGAATCGGATCGCTGGCGATGTCGACGCCGATGTCGTCGCAGGCCTTGGCGATGTTCGGGAAGCGCTCCCGGATGGGTTGATGTCCGTTGTAATGATTCGCCAAGTCGAGAAAGACGAATTCGTCTTTGCTCTGCGTCATCTCCTCGACGATGGCGCGGGCCACGACGTCGCGCGGCGCGAGATCCTTCAGCGCCGGCGAATACTTCTCCATGAAGTACTCGCCCTTCTGATTCTTCAGCCGGGCTCCCTCGCCCCGCAGCGCCTCGGAAATCAGGTAGTGATTCGCCTTCTTGTCCGCGAGCGCCGTCGGGTGGAACTGTACATACTCGGCGTTCATGATCCGCGCGCCGGCGCGTTGGGCCATCACGACGCCGTCGCCGATCGCGCTGCGCGTGTTCGTCGTGTGCAGAAAGACCTGGCCGATGCCGCCGGTCGCGAGCACGGTGAAATCGGCGAAGACGGTGTAGACCTCGTTCGTGTGGTTGTCGAGGAGATACGCGCCGACGCACTCGTTGCCGAGGCGGTAACGCACCTGGATGTCGGTGGGGTGATGTTGCGTGGTGAGGAGATCGATCGCCGTCATCTCCGTCACCAGCGTGATGTTCGGCTCCGCCTTCACCCGGTTGAGCAGCGAGATCTCGATCGCCTTGCCGGTCGCGTCGCCGGCGTGAATGATGCGCGGCAGCGAGTGCGCGCCTTCCTGCGTCAGATCGAGCTCGCCTTCCTCACTCGTCGAGAACGGCACGTGGATCTGATCAAGCAGCAGCTCTTTGACGACGCGTGGTCCTTCGACGGCGAGAAAACGCACCGCCTCTTCGCTGGACAGGCCGGCGCCGGCGCGGAGAATGTCTTCGATCAGCTGCGCCGGGCTGTCGTTCTCACCTTCGTAGATGATGCCGCCCTGGGCCCAGAACGTGTTGCAGTCGCGCGGATCGGCGGCCTTCGTGACGAGCAGGACTTTGAGGCCCGCGCCGGCCAGGACGAAAGAGGCGGTGAGCCCCGCGATGCCCGTGCCGATGACGAGCACAGGATAGTGCTCACGATTGCTCGGGCGCTGGCTCACGGCGCGTATTCTACATAGGACATGCGCGTCCTCCTTCGGCAACGCGCGGAGACGCGATTTTCCCTTCGCCTCTCTGTACGCGCGTGGCATGGCGGCAGCAGTCAAAAGCCTTCGTCATGCGCCGCCGGACGATCTTCCTTGCGATCCTCCTCCTCCACATCCTCTTCCTCGTCGCCGCCACGTGGCGGCCGCAAGTGATCGTCCGTGCGGCGGATGCCCCATCCCTCACCGAGATCCATCAGCAAGAGCTCGCGACGCAGCTCGAAAAGGCGTTGCCGAATCGTGACGTGCACGCGGTCGTGATCCTCAGCGACCGCATCGTCGAGACGCGTCCGGCTACGCAATCTCCCATCGCCGAGTCAGCTGCCGCGCGATGAAGAAAAACACGATCGCGTAGCCGATCAGCACCGCGACCGGCGCGATGATCGCCGTCAGCGGTAACTCACGCCAGAACACGTTCGTGAAGCCGTCGATCGCCCACGAGTTGAAGAGCACGAGGCCCATCTTCTGGATGGCTTGCGGCATCAGGAACCGCGGGAACATGGAGCCGCCGAGGGCGGAGATGGTGAGGACGACGAGGGTGGAGATGGCGCCGAGTTGCGACCGCGTGCGCGACAGCGAGGCGAGGAACAATCCGAATGCCGACGTAGCGAGCGTCGTCGCCGCGGCCATGATCGCGAAGCCTACGATGTGCGTCCCGAGCTCGAGGTGGAACACCACCGCTCCCCAGACGAACATCACGATCAACTGCAACGCGCCGAGCGTCCAGAGGTAGACGAGCTTGCCCAGCATCAGCGTCGTGAGCGTGAGGCGCGTGGTGAGGATGCGGTCGAGCGTGCCGCTCTCCTGCTCCTCGAGCAATGCGCCGCCGCCGTTCGAGGCTGTGAAGAGCAGGAACATCACGCCGATGCCCGCGGCGTAGAGCGCGACGACCGGATTGCGCTTCGTCTTGCCGACGACGTCGGAGCTCTCGATGTTGATCAACGCGCCGCCGTTCGTCGCCTTTTGCGTCGTCGCCGCCGGCTGATTCTGGATCCACGCGATGTTCTTCTCGATCGTCGCGCGCTGCTGCGGCGAGAGCCCGCCGCTCCACTTGTCGAACGCTTCCACGCCGCTGCCGATCATCAGCTCCGGCAACGACGTCATGATCGTCTTCTGCAGGATGCCGTTCGCGACCTGCTCGGCGATCGGATCCGCGGAGTCGGTGAGGAGGCGGAACGCCGGGCCGTTCGGCTTCTCGCCGCCGAACGTGATGCGCGTCGTGCCGAAGCCTTTCGGGATGATGATCGCGACCGGCAGATCGCCCTTCTTCACGAGTGCCGTGGCCGTGGGCGTATCGGGAGAAACCTGCGCGCGCAACGATGGCTCGGCGAGCAACGCATCGATCAGCTTCTTCGAGCTTGCGGAGTGGTCTTCGTCCACGATCGCCACTTCGACACGCGGCGTCGAGCGGCGGCCGGCGAACATCCCGGCGAAGATCGAGAAGAAGACGATCGGCACCACGAAACTGAGCATGAGCGCCGCGCGGTCGCGGCGGAGATTCGTCCAGCCCGCGCGCATCACGGAGAGGATCATTCGCGCAGCTCCCTTCCGGTCAGATGGAGGAACACCATCTCCAGCGACGCATTCGCCTCCGGATGCAGCCGCTTGATCTCGTCTTTCGTGCCCTGCGCGATCACCTTGCCGTGATCGACGACGGCGATGCGGTCGCAGAGCCGTTCCGCCTCTTCCATGTAATGCGTGGTGTAGATGAGCGAGACGCCCTCTTTGCGCAGGCTCTCGATCATTTCGTAGATGCGCTCCCGCGACTGCGGATCGACGCCGACCGTCGGCTCGTCGAGGAGCAGGATGCGCGGCCGATGGAGCACGCCCGCGGCCATGTTCAGCCGCCGCTTCATGCCGCCGCTCAGCGTCTTCACCTGGTCTTTCTCGCGATCGGCGAGCGCGGACCAAAGGAGCGCGTTCGCGATTGCTTTGCCGAGCTCCTCGCCGCGCAGGCCGTAGTAGCGGCCGAACACGAGGAGGTTCTCGCGCACGTTCATCAGCGGATAAAGCGCAATCTCCTGCGGCACCACTCCCACCTCGGCGCGAGCGGTGCTGTCGCCGGCCGCAGCCGGCTTGCCGAAGATGCGGACTTCGCCGCCGTCCGGCCGCACGCGCCCCATGATCGCGCGCACGAGCGTCGATTTGCCCGCGCCGTTGGGGCCGAGGAGACCGAGGACTTCGCGTTCGCGGAGGTCGAGGGAGATGCCGGAGAGGGCGGGGCGGCCGGCGAAGGATTTCGTCAGCGCCTGAATCTCGAGTGGCGGCATGGGGAAGGTATACGCTGAGATGGATGAGCGTGTTTCAGCGGGCACGGCCCGCGGCGCTGGCAACGTAGGGCCGGCTCTCAGCCGGCCGCAGTCGAGAATGATGCGGCGGGCGTCGCCCGCCGCGACGTGTTTTGTGGGGCCGGCTGGAGAGCCGGCCCTACGTTTGAGATGCCGGCTAGGCCGCCGACTGCGCGAAGCCGGTGATCACGTACGACCCCGACTTCATGTCCTTCTTGATCTTGATGATGTTGTTGTTCTGCGCGTCCTCGAGCAGATCGCTGAACGTGTTGTAGCCGTAGTACTCCTCGTTGAACGTCGGCTTCTTGCGTTGCATCGTCTGCTTGACCATGGAGCCCCAGAGGATCTCCTTGTTCTCGCGCATCAGCGCCTTGATCGAATCGATCAGCAGCTTGAACACCTCGGCCTGCTTCTTGTCCTTGAACGCATTCACCTGGGGCGCCTTCTGCGTCCCGCGCACGAGGTCCTCGTAGAAGATGAACTCGTCGCAGTTGTCGATGAGGAGATCGCTCGACGAGTTCTTCACGCCGCAGCCGATCACGAACTTGTCGTTCTCCTTCAGCTTCGAGACGAGCGGGGAGAAGTCGGAGTCGCCCGACGCGATCACGAACGTGTCGATGTGCTCCTTCGACCAGGTCAGATCCATCGCGTCGACGACCATGCGGATGTCCGCGGAGTTCTTGCCGGAGTACTTGCGGCCGGGGATCTCGATCAGCTCGATGGCCGCCTCGTGCAGCTCGCGTTTGTAGTCGGGGAACTTGTCCCAGTCGGAGTACGCGCGTTTCACCACGATCTTGCCCTTCTCGAGCAGACGCTCGAGCAGCAGCTCGATCTCGAATTTCTTGTATTTGGCGTCCGTGACGCCGATCGCGATGTTCTCGAAATCGATGAACAGCGCGATTTTCCGCTCTTTGTCGTTGCTCATATTCCTCGGGGGGGACGACGCGAGGTCCTCTTCTGCTGCCGCTGCTTCGTCGAAGACTGGTCGTCGTGCCATGGGGCGGGTCGCCGCAGTGTAGCACCGGGCGGCACGGCTGCCTGCGTTGGTTGGCCAAGCCTCGGCGACCAATTGCGGCTGAACAGGCTCTGCCGGCAAGCAGGCAGCGGCTCGCTTCCCCAAGGTCGGCGGAAACGCAAAACCTGGTGAAGGCCTGGCCAACAAACGCAGCGGGCCGTGCCCGCTCCGGTAAACTGCGGCCGGTGCGCCCGTACGTAACACTCGCCCGCCCCTTCACACTCCTGCCGCCGCTGTTCGGGATCATCTCCGGCGCCGTCTGCGCCTGGGGCTCGGCGCACAACCCCGACCCGACCCGCACGCTCACCGCGTCGGTCATCCTCACCGTCGCGCTCGGCTCGCTCTGCGCCTCGTTCCTGAATGCCGCGTCGAACGCGCTCAACCAGATCTACGACCTCGACATCGACCGCATCAACAAGCCGAGCCGCCCGATCGTCACCGGCGAGCTCACCGTACGCCAGGCGTGGGGCTTCACCTGGGTGATGTACGCGCTGGCGATCGTCCCGACGTGGCTCGTGGTGACGTACCCCTTCGTCAGCTGGTCGCAGAAGCTGTTCGCGCCGTTGCCCGAGCACGAGTGCTTCTTCATCTACATCGCCGGGATGATCTTCACGTTCGTCTACAGCGCGCCGGCCTTGGGGCGGACGAAGAAGCATCCGATCGGGGCGAACCTCACGATCGCCATCCCGCGCGGCTGCCTCTTGAAGGTCGCAGGTTGGACGATGGTGGCGAAGGCGACGGTCGCCGAGCCGTGGTACATCGGCGCGATCTTCATGCTCTTCCTCCTCGGCGCCGCTTCGACGAAGGACTTCTCGGACATCGAAGGCGATCGCGCCGGCGGTTGCCGCACGCTGCCGATCGCGTTCGGCGTGCGCCGCGCGGCGTGGATGATCGCGCCGTTCTTCATCTTCCCCTGGCTCCTCATGCCGCTCGGCGTCCGCCTCGGCATCCTCACCGGCAACGGGACGGCGCTCGTGCTGCTCGGCGTGGGGCTGGCGCTGTGGGGCGCTTACACGGTATGGCTGATCGTCCGCAATCCCGACGAGCTGACGGCGACGGAGAACCATCCTTCGTGGCGGCACATGTACTTGATGATGATGGCCGCGCAGATCGGATTCGCCGTGGCGTACCTCGTCTGATGCTCCTGCGCATCGCCGCGGCCTGCCTCGGCCTCGCGGTCGCACTCGGTGTCGCGCCGCTGCTGCAGCGGCCTGCGTCGCCGCACGAGCTGCCGGGCGCGATGCAGGCCACGGGACTTCCGCCCTCCGGTTGTGGCAACTCGCGCTGATCGTCGCGCTGCCGTTTCTGGCAGCTTTCCTTCCTTCTGGACTTGCTTCTTCGCCCGGATTGCGCGTGCGCGCGCGTGGGCGATCGCGATTCCGATCGCGCTGCTGCTCTATCTCGCGGTGCTGCGCGCGATTCCGCGGACGACGTTCGTGTTCCTGGCGTTGGCCGCCGCGGCGCTCGCGTTTCTGGCGAGGCGTCTTCCGAATCGCGTGCGGCGCGCTTTGTACGCGCTGTTCGTGTTCGCGTATCCCGCTGCCGCTTCTGCGTCGCCCGCCGCCGCTCGATTTCAACGAAGACGGCTTCGCCTCGTGGCCATCGCGTTTGCAATCGACGTCGTGATGCTCGCGAAGCCGTGGGATCACGTCTTCAAGCTCGTGACGCCGTTGCGACTCGCGGGCGGCGTGCAGCAGCCGCTCGTCTCCGCCGACCAGCAGCGCGCGGATCGATGCGGCGCGTCGCTTCGTCGACGCGAAGCTGGCGCCGAACGAGACGTACTTCGACTTCTCGAACAGCGCCGCGCTCTCCTACTTCCTCGCGATTGCCCACGCCCGTCAACAAGTGCCGTTCTACGAGACGGAGAAAGCGCAGCAGGAAATCATCGCCGCGCTCGAGCGCAACTCGTCCGTGCGCGCCGCACTCATCGAATGTCCGAGTGGCATCGCGACCATCGACGGCATGACGAACCGCGTCCGCGCGCCGCTCGTTTAGCGCTATCTGGAGACGCACTTCGCGCCGCTTTCGCCGAGGATGGCGTCATTTTTTGGCAGCGCAAATAGACGGGTGACGATTCGCGGTCTGCCACGTGGCAACTTCAATGTTCCACGTGCCACATTTTTTGTGCAGATTAAACGCGACCGCTTCTCCACCGCCCGTAGAACGGTGCATCCGGCGTAGAGGGGAGTTTTCCGCAGAATTGGTCCAACGCCTGTTTTTCGCCCATTTTTTTGTGGTCCCGTCTGCTATTTCCCTCCGGAACGGCTGCGAAAACGTTGCGGAAAAACGTGAGCGAATGCGCATCGTAAATGTTGATGAAATCAGTGTGCAAAAGATGTGGAAAACACGAGGGAAATCTGCGGATTGCCTCGTATCGCCACTGTGGAAAAGTCTGCGGAAATGTTGTCGATTGCTCGCGGATAAGCGGTGGAATGAACTACGGAAACCATGTCGATCGCGTGTGGCTTAACTGTTTGCAATTGCGAATACTTACGCACTATCTAGTGTTGTTTCTTGCGCCGACCACAAGATGTTGTGGTGGTCGCCCTTGACATCGCCTATACGCAAGCGTAGCTTCTCTCGAAACAAACATTCGGCGACTGTGAGGGAGGATCGATGAAGGATTTGAAGGATCAATCCCGGCTTGCTACGCGGTCCCCGCTACGCTCCGTATCGCTCCAGATTCGCGAGTATCAGGTGACCGTGAAAGTGAAGACGCCGGTACCCCAGATCAGGGCATCGCAGCCTCGCTCGTTGTATCGCTGAAGGGTTTGCAGCATTTGGTATGAGCCGTTCCGGCAGCCCGTCGTGGCCGGAAGGCAGTGAGGGGAGGTAGGGGACGGAAGCTCGGGAATGAGGGACATCGGGATTCACGGTACGCGCTGAACAGATCTGCAGCCCGCCACCACCCGCCTCCTTCGACGTCGCGAACTTCCCTCCTCTATTTTTTTCTCCATTGGTAAGGAGAAGGGTATGACCACCATGGATGTCTCTGCTCAGTCGTCGCTTCGTCCCCGTCCCGCGGCCAAGGGCCCGCGCAACGGGAAGAAGGACACCCGCTCCGGCGGCATCGACGTGGAGCGCTACTACACCACGCCCAACGTCGACGTTTACGACACCTGCGAATGGGAGAGCCGCAGCGCGGTGATCTCCAACGAGCGCGGCGAGATCGTCTTCGAACAAAAAGAAGTCGAGATGCCGAAGAGCTGGTCGCAGATGGCGACCAACGTCGTCGTCTCGAAGTACTTCCGCGGCCACATCGGCACCCCCGAGCGCGAAACCTCGGTTCGCCAGCTCATCGGCCGCGTCGTCCGCACCATCTCCGGCTGGGGCCGCGAAGGCGGCTACTTCGCCACCGAGGAAGCGGGAGACGCGTTCCGCGACGAGCTGACGCACATCCTGCTCTACCAGATGGCCTCCTTCAACTCGCCCGTCTGGTTCAACGTCGGCATCGAAGAGAAGCCGCAGTGCTCTGCCTGCTTCATCAACTCCGTCCAGGACACGATGAGCTCGATTCTCGGTCTGGCCAAGACTGAAGGGATGCTCTTCAAGTTCGGCTCCGGCACCGGCTCCAATCTCTCGACCATCCGCAGCTCGCGTGAGCTCCTCGCGGGCGGCGGCACCGCCTCCGGCCCGGTCAGCTTCATGAAGGGATACGACAGCTTCGCCGGCGTCATCAAGTCGGGCGGGAAGACCCGCCGCGCCGCGAAGATGGTCATCCTCAACGCCGACCATCCGGACGTCGTCGACTTCATCGAGTCGAAGGAGAAGGAAGAGCGCAAAGCCTGGGCTCTGATCGAAGCCGGCTTCGACGGCGCGTTCAACGCTCCGGGCGGCGCGTACGACTCCGTCCAGTTCCAGAACGCGAACCACTCCGTCCGCGTGACGGACGAGTTCATGCGCGCCTACGAGAAGGACGGCGACTGGAGCACGCACGCCGTCACCGACTCGAAGAAGGTGATGGACACCTTCAAGGCCCGCGACCTGATGCGCCGCATGGCGCAGTCGGCGTGGGTCTGCGGCGACCCGGGCATGCAGTTCGACACGACCGTGAACGACTGGCACCCGTGCCCGAACACGGCGCGCATCAACGCGTCGAATCCGTGCTCGGAGTACATGTTCCTCGACGACTCCGCGTGCAACCTCGCGTCGCTGAACCTCATGAAGTTCTACACGGACGCGAACGGCTTCGACGTGGAGGCCTACCGCCACGCGCTGCGCATCGTGATCACCGCGCAGGAGATCGTGGTCGACAACGCGTCCTACCCGACGCCGGCCATCGAGAAGAACTCCCACGCCTTCCGCCCCCTGGGCATCGGCTACGCGAACCTCGGCGCGCTGCTCATGGCCCGCGGCGTTCCCTACGACAGCGATGAAGGCCGCGACTACGCCGCCGCCATCACGTCGATCCTCTCCGGCGAGTCGTACGCGCAGTCCTCGCGCATCGCCGCGAAGATCGGTCCTTTCGCCGGCTACGAAGAGAACCGCGAGCCGTTCCTGCGCGTGATCGACAAGCATCGCCGCGCCGCCTACCGCATCAACAACCGCTCGCTGCCGGCCGACCTCGCCGACGCCGCGACGCGCGTTTGGGACGAGGCGTACTCGCTCGGCTACGACGAGGGCTACCGCAACGCGCAGATCTCCGTGCTCGCGCCGACCGGCACGATCGCGTTCATGATGGATTGCGACACGACCGGCATCGAGCCCGACATCGCGCTCGTGAAGTACAAGAAGCTGGTCGGCGGCGGCATGTTGAAGATCGTCAACAACACGGTCCCGACCGCCCTCAAGCGCCTGGGCTACGACGCGAAGCAGGTGCGCGAGATCGTGCAGTACATCGACGAGAACGACACGATCGAAGGCGCGCCGCACCTCATCGAGCCGCACTACGCCGTGTTCGACTGCGCGTTCAAGCCGGCGAACGGCACGCGCTCGATCCACTACATGGGCCACCTCCGGATGATGGGCGCCGTACAGCCGTTCATCTCCGGCGCGATCTCCAAGACGATCAACATGCCGAACAACGCGACGGTCGAGGAGATCGAGCAGGCGTACTACGAAGCCTGGAAGATGGGCCTCAAGGCGGTCGCCGTTTATCGCGACGGCTGCAAACGCTCCCAGCCGCTGTCGACGTCGAAGGACAAGAATCCGCTCGAGTCGCTCGGCGTGGCGCCGACCGCGGTGCGCCGCAAGCTGCCCGACGAGCGCGAGTCGATCACGCACAAGTTCTCGATCGGCGGCCACGAGGGCTACATCACCGTCGGCAAGTACGAAGACGGCTCGCCCGGCGAGATCTTCATCACGATGGCGAAGGAAGGCTCGACGATCTCCGGCCTCATGGACAGCTTCGCGACCATGACGTCGCTCGCGCTGCAGCACGGAGTACCGCTGCAGCTGCTCGTCGACAAGTTCACGCACACCCGCTTCGAGCCGTCGGGCTTCACGAAGAACGCCGAGATCCCGATGGCGAAGTCGATCTGCGACTACATCTTCAAGTGGCTGGCGACGAAGTTCCTCGACCGCGATCACCAGGCCGCGGCCGGCGTGATCCTGCGCGACTCCGAGCCGGCGATCATGGCCCCGACGTCGCCCGCTCCGAAGCCCGTCTCGAACGTGACGACGCCGACCGCCTCAGATCTGTCGTTCATCGAGAAGGTGTCGGTGACGACGCTCCAGCAGCAGCCGATCGGCTTCGTCGCGACGACGCCGAAGGACGCCGACGGCCCGAACGCGAAGGGCTCCTCCGCGACGTTCCGCTACCAGCAGGACGCGCCGAGCTGCTCCGACTGCGGCTCGATCATGGTCCGCAACGGCGCCTGCTACAAATGCCTCAACTGCGGTTCGACCTCTGGTTGCTCGTAAGTTTCGTTCGTCCCCACCCCTCTCCCGGCTTCATGGGAGAGGGGCAGGGGTGAGGGCGTACGTCTAACGCCCAAACGTTCATTGCAGCGGCAACAAGACTGCGCGTCATCACCGCGTCATCCCGAGCGTCGAGCGAGGGATCTGGAGGCGCGGGTAGGCTCGCAACAAAAAGCCGTCTTCCCCGG
>JAFAVZ010000165.1 GCA_019242175.1 Acidobacteriota bacterium | reverse complement strand
TAGACCGTGCCGGCACCCCCATCCTGGAACACGCGCGCCTCGGAGTCGACGACGTTGCGGCCGCCGCGGGCCTGGAGGTTGTGCGTGCGCGGATCGAAGTCGAGGCGCTCGCTGGCGACGACGGATACGCGTCCGCCGCCCGCGCCGTTGCGATCGTTCTCCCAGAGCGCCTCGTCCGCGCCGTTCGCGGTGATCTGCGCGAGCGGGCCGATGCCGACGCTCTTGCCATCGAGGAGCACGCTGCCGCCGGAGCCGGCGCGCGCGGCGTCGACCGCGTGGATGTTGTTCAGGCTGTTGCCGCCCGTGAGGCCGTCCGCACGAACGCCGCCGGCGATGACGATGCGTCCAGGATCGCCCGCCGCGTTGCTGCCGCGGAGCGCTGCCGCGCCACCACCCTGTCCGCCCGCGACGTTGCCGTTCGAGGAGCCGGAGCCGCCGGTGCCGAGCGCATTCGGCGCGGTGATCGAGCCGTAAACCGCGTTCGGCGTGCCGAAGAAGCGGAACTGCGCGAGCTCCGCGCGGCTGCCGAGGCCACCGTGCGAGGCAGCGGCGCCGGCGGTGGGACCGCCTTCGACCGTGTTGCCGAACGTGCGGCCGCGGCTGTCTTCATTGCGATGGCCGGAGCCGTTCGACTCGAATTGCCAGCCGCCGAGGTAGCCGGTGCCGGTGACGTTGATGTTGGAGTCGGAGTCGACGTAGAGCGTTCCCTTGACGGTCAGGTCGAGCTTGCGCTCCACGTTCAGCAGCGACTTCTGCACTTCGACGGTCGCGCCGTCGAGGACGATGAGGTTCTCGAACGTGACCGGAATGTTCAGCACGAGGTGCGCGTCCGGTCCGCGGATCATCACCGTGGAGTTGAAGAGCGAGTCAGAAGCCGAATCAATGGGCCGGATGAGGCCGGGGCCGGCGAGGATCTTCGTCGGATCGACCGCGACGAACGCGACCGGGATTGCGATCGTCTGGTCGTGCGCCGGGTTCGCGTCGCTGACGACCGCGGTCAACGTGAGCGTCGACCCCGCGGCCGGCGTATTCAGCGTCACCTCGGTCTCGAAGACGGTCTGGTGCTGCGGGTCGGTCGCCGGGACGGTGATCGGCCCCAGGCCGGGGACGAGGAACTTCACCTGCGTCACGCCCTCGTCGTCGGTGGCGTAGACACGAAGCTTCGTCTTGAACGCCGTCTGGCTCGCGGGCCAGATCGCGTTCGCCAGCGGGTTCGCCCAGTCGGCGCGCGGCGCGGTGGCGTCGTGGACGCCGGTGTAGACGATGTTGATCGTCTTCGTCGCGACGTTGTTCTTGAAGTCGCGCGCGGTGACGGTGACGGGGATGTCGGTGTCGTCGTTGACGGGCGGGACGATGATCTCGCCCGTGGTCATCTGCAGCGCGCCGTCCGACGCAATCGTGATGCGCGCGTCGTCGTAACGGAACGTGTCGACGACGTTGCCGTTCACGCTGAACGTCACCTGCTGCACGCCGCTCTCGAGATCCTTCACGCTCGCGCTGAGCTTGTAGTGCGCGCCGTTCGCGAGCGGTGAGATCGGGTTCGTAGTGATGGACTGGATCGTCGGCTGGACGTTGTCGGCGGCGACGGTGAGGCGCGTCTCCTCGCCGTTCACGACCGCATTCACGCCGTCCGCCGCATTGATCGTGACCCGCGCTTCGGAGGTTTCTTTCAGCGTCGAGGGCACGACGAGGTCGAATGCCGGCGGGTCGAACGTCCACGGATCGGCCGTCTTGTTGCGCGTGGCGACGATCGTCTGTTCGACGCCGTGCACCGCGTCGCCGGCGTCGTTGATGCCGTGCAGCTGCGCGTGCAGCGTCACGCGGTATCCCTCATCCGAGAAGCTCGGGACGAGATGGATCGGGCTGCCGGCGTAGATCGGCGGCGCGTTCGCCAGCGTCATCCGCAGGTTCTGAGGCGGCTGGTTCGGGATGACGTCTCGGGTGATGGTGACCACCGCGCTCTCGTTGAGCGAGGTGTCGATCGCCTTGATGAGGATCGTCTTCTGCGTGCCGGTCGTCGTGACGAGCGGCGCGACGAAGAAGTTGTTGAACGGCGGCTTCGTCAGCTTCAGGAAGGCGACGCCGTCGGCGTTCATGAAGAGCACTTCCTGGATGTCCGTCGCCGGCGTGCCGGTCGCCGAGCCGTTGCGGATGTCGGTGACGATCGTGTAGCCGATGCCGGCCACGAGCGACGTCCCTTCGTCGACGGTCGGCTCGATGTGGGCCAGGATCACCGGCGCGGTCTGGTCGAACGACGCAAAGTCGAAGTGGATCGGCTCCGATTCGTTCGGCGTCGGCGTCACGGTGTCGCGCAGGCCGGTGAGGGCCAGGCGGTAGAACGACTCCGGCTCCAGGAGCTGGGTCGGCGTGAAGTAGAGCGAGACTTTGAGGTCGTCGGCGCGGACGGTGCCCGGCACTTCCCCGACGATCGCCCCGCCCTTCGTGGCGGTCTTGTAAAGATGCACCTCGGTGTGACTGCCGAGGAGGGAGTCGTTGATCGGCTTGTTGAAGGTGAGCTTGATCGTCGGGCCGGCGCTGAGCGGCTGGGCCAGCGGCGGATCGACGGCGATCACCTTCGGCGCGGCGTAGTCGGCCGTCTGGAAGTTGAAGCCGCGTTGGGCCATCGCATTGCCCGTCTCGTCCGCGATGTCGGCGGTGAGCGTGATTCGGTAGACGGCGTTGCTCTTCAGCGGGAACGCCGGGGCGGTCGCCGGCGGCGGGATCATCGTGACGATGTACGTGCCGCCTTCGCCGAACTCGCGGCGGAACGTCACCGGCACGAGCTGGTTGTCCTCGAGCGCGGTGAGACGGAAGTTCTCTTTGCGGATCCGATCGTCGGGGATCTTCTCGCTGAAGACGATGCGGATGCTCGTGTCGGGCGGCACGTTCGCGGCGTTGTTCGCCGGCGTGATGGAGACGACCGTGGGCGGCGTCGCGTCGAGCTTCACCGGGTCGACCGGCTTGAGGCGCGAGATCCACTCCGGCTCGACGACCACGGTGACGCGCTTGCCGACCGTGAAGCCATCCGGCCCGTAGAGCTCGAGGCTCACCGTCGTCGATGTCGAGCCGGTGATGGGAATGCCGTAGATCCGATAGACGCCTGCATCGTCGGTGATCGTCTTCGACACGAGATTGCCGAAGCGCGCGAGCACGTAAGTGCCGGCGGAAGGCGTGGCCAGTCCCGCTTCCGCGAGGACTTTGCCGGTGAGGCCGGCGTAGGCGTCGAGCACGAGGCGCACGTGCGCGGGATTCGCGATGCTGACCAGGCGCGAGCCGGCGGCCCAGGCGGTGGTGCGCTCGTCGAGGGAGATGGCGTCGGCGCTGATGTCGGCGCCGACGAGGAGGCCGCGCGCGATCGCCTTCCCCTGCGCGTCGGTCACGACCTTCACGCTGCCGCCGGGTGAGGAGTAGACGTTGACGCGGGCTCCGACGGCCGGGGCATTCGGATTCTCGGCGGTCGGCTGCACGACTTCCACTTCGACGTTGCCGAACGCCGGCATCTTGACGACGAAGGGATTCGCCGGCGAGGAGCCGACGCCGGTTCTGGAGATCACGCCGGCGAACGGGACTTCGCGGCCTTCCCCGCCGATCTCGTTCACGAGTCCGACGAAGGAGTCGAGATACATGTTCGCGTAGGAGAGTCCCTTCCCCTGCTGGATGCGGATGTAGTCGCAGTCCTCGCGAGCGAACTCGCGGCAACGCTGGCCGACCTTCACGTTCGCGACGGGGAGCTCGACGTTCGACGCGCTGCCGTCATCTTGCGGAAGCACGGCTTTGACGTAGAGCGTGGCGACCGGCTCGAGCTCGAGGTCGACGACCGGCTCGCGGTCGGCCTGGGTGAGCAGCCGTTCGGCGTGCGCGCGCCGGCCGGTCGCAGCGTCGAGCGCATCGAGCTTGAACAGCCCTTCGCGGATGCCTTTGAAGAGGAAGTGACCGGCGACGTCGGTGGACGTGCGGCTGCTGTAGTTCGTCGCGGTGAGCGTGATCGGCATGGCCGAGACGCCGGCGCCGCCGCGGTCGGGATCGGTGAGCGTGCCGGTGACTTTGCCGCTGAACAGCAGCACGACGCGCGCGGTGGCGATGCCGAAGCGTTGCACGGCCACGCCATCGACCTGGCCGGAGTTGCCGACGGCCTTCGAATACGCGCCGACGGAGTAGACGCCGACCGGCACCTGCAGGAAGCGCACGTTCCCGTTGATGTCGCTCGACTGGAGGTCGTAGAGCGCACTGCCCGTCAACAGGCTGACTTCCGCGTTGAGGACGGGATGGTTGTCGTTGTTCGGATCGACGACGGTGACGTCGATCGTGCCGATGCCGTTGCCGCCGATCGCGGCGACGGCCTGCACGGTGTCGCCCTCGTGCTGCAGCGTTCCCTGCCAGTCGCCGCGGAGGTCGATGTTGTTCGGCGACCAGGACGTCATGCGCAACGCGCCGGCGAAGATGTTGTTGAGGACGAAGCGGCCGTTGATGTCCGCTTGCAGCGGCGCTTCCGCCGTGCCGAACGTGCGGAACGGATATTCGAGCTCGCGCAGATAGAAGAACGCGAGCGGCACCGGCGCGTTGTCGCTCGGGTCATTCGGCGTGTCGTCTAGGACGTTCTTCGACGGCTCGAACGGATCGAAGACTTTGTAGTCGTGGTAGACGATCCGCCCTTCGACGACGCCCTGCTCTTTCAGCACGACGTCGGCGCCGCGCACGGGGCCGCCGTCTGCCGGCGTGACGCCGCTCGTGCGGCCGACGCGGTAGATGCCGCCGGCATTCGTCTCGACCTGCAGATCCCACCCGGCGCCGCCGGCGACGTTGAAGAATTTGAAGGAGCCGTCCGGCTTCGTGACTTCCTGGGGCCGCGTGGCCGAGCCGTCCTGGAAGTGCAGCAGCGCGCCGGGCAGCGGCGTGCGTCCGTCGATGCCGTACACGACGCCTTCGACGGTCGAGAGCTTCGCCGCGTGAAGGTCGATCGTGCGGATCTCGCCGTCGTAGTGGATCGCGTCGTCCTTCGAGTCGAAGCCGAGGCCGGTGAGCGTGGTGTAGGCGGTGACGTTGCCGACCGGGATGTGCTCGAACGTGGCGTACGTCGCGAAGCCGGTGTTCGGATCGCGCGTGCTCAGCGTGAGCGTCATCGGCTCGAGGTGCTGGCTCACGTCGTCCCAGGCGGGGAAGACGAGGGCCGCCTCGCCGATGGAGAGGAGGTCGGCGTACAAGCCGACGCGCACCTTCCCTTCGCCGGGCAGGCGGAGCGTTACGACGGTCGTCTGGGCGTCGAACGCGACGGTCGCGTTCTCATGCGCGGTCTGCCAGCCGTACGGGCCGGTGCCATCGGAGACGGCCCAGACCGGGACGACGCTGTTGACGGCGACGTCTTTCAGTTCGTAGACGCCGCCGCCCTTCGAAGCGAAAGGCTTCGGCGGGAAGCCGCGAGCGAAGACGTTGATGCCGTTCACCGGCCGGCCGCCGGCGTCGATCACGCGGGCCCGGATCGTCCCCTTGCCGAAGTCGCCGGCCTTGATCAGGACCGGGACGTCGTAGTGATCCTGCCCCGCGGGGAACGTCGGGAGCTGAGCGGTGGTGAGGCGCTTCGTCGACGGATCGACGACGCGGATGATGCCGGCGGAATGGCGGCGCGGAACGCCGGTCACGAGGTAGTGGCCGTTCGTGTCCGCAGTCACCGGCTGCGTCGCGGCGACCTGCACCAAGGCGCCGGCCACCTTCCGGTAATGCGCCGGATCGCCGGCGAACAGCGGATCTTCGGCGAGCACGTCGCCTTCCACCGTGACCGTGCTTTCGTCGGAAACGTTCAGCACGACGGTGAGGTCGCGCGTCTCGTCGGCGGCGAGCTCGAAGTCGTTCGAGACGGAGTCGGGCGCGACCTCGAAGGCGGCGACGAGCAGCGTCACGAGGCCGGCCGGAACTTTCGCGAAGGAGAAGCGGCCGTCCGTGCCGGTGATCGCCTCCAGGTAGCTGTAGCCCTGGCTGAAGACGCGCACGCCGGCGCCGACGACCGGCTGGCCGTTGTCGCTGCGGACGACGACGCCCCGCACTTTGCCCAGGCCGGGGAACGGCTTGCGGAGGATCTGCAGATCCTGGCGAATGACTTCGCCCGGCGTGCGGATCTCCGTTGCCGCGTACGTCACGTTCCCCTTCTCGTCGACGGCGCTGAACGTCAGCGGGCCGACCGGGATGTCGTCGATGCGATAGTGGCCGGCCGCATCGGTCTTGCCGGTCCGGAACTGGTTGAACATCGTGCTGCCGGCGGTGACGTCGGCATTCGCAACGGGCGAGCCGTCTTCGTACGTGACGGTGCCTTCCGCGGCGCCGCGCCCGAGGTAGACGAGATTCACCAGCTCGGCGATGCCGGTGAGGCGCACCGCGCCGTCGAGCGCGGTCGTACGGCCGTTCGTGTCGACGGCGGCGAGGTGATACGTGCCGCCGGAGCGGATGCCGTCGCGCAGCACGTACTCGAAGAAGAACTCGCCCTGGTCGTTCGACGTGTCGTACTGGTCGAACGTCGTGACGATGTCTTCCTCCGCGCCGACTTCGATCGGCTTCCAGCGCTTCGAAGTCAGGATGACCTGGGCCTGCCTCACCACCGAGTTGTCGGCGAGGAGGACGTGGCCGTAGATCACGCCCGCGGTGCGGTTGTTGTCGAGCGTGATGGAGAACGGCGCGAGGCTCACGTTGTGGCCGCCCACCGGATCGACGAACGTGCCGGTCGTGACCGAGTAGTGCGCGTTCGTGGAGAGGACGTGGTCGAACGTGAGGTTCACCGTGCGCCCGTCGGTCTGCTTCGCCGCGGAGTCGACGCCGCGTTTGCCGCGGTAGTGCACGTTCGTCGCGTTCTGGTCGAACGTGACTTCGCCGTCGAAGAGCGTGCGGAGGTCGGCGTTCACGTTCGTGCCGAAAGGCCGGTTGAACAGAACGGAGACCTTCATCGCCTCGGGGTCGAGGTTCAGATCCTGGCGCGCGCCGACGACGGCGAGCGGCTGGGGATCGAGGGTGGTCGGCGTGACGTGCGCGACTTCCTGCTGGTTCTCGTCGATGAGGTAGAGCGTCGCGTTCGTTGGATCGAGCACGACATGGAGCAGTTTGCCGCTCGCGTTCGTGACGTTGAACGTCGCGCGCCTCAGCTGCGCGGTTTGCGTCGAGGGATACAGCAGGTCGAACGTGAAGCTCGCGCCGGCGACCGGCTTGACGAGCGCGACGAGGTTCTCGTTCGCGCGCCCGACGACGGCCAGCTCGCCGGTATGCGAGGCGTCGATGGCGTTGAGCGTATCGAGATCGCCGTACGGCAGCGTGCGCAGCAGGCCGGTGGCGCTCGGCGTCTCGTTCGGCACTTCGACTTTGCCGCCCTGCGTCAGCGCATGGATCGAGACGGCGTACGGACGCGCGTTGCCCGCGACCGGCGCACCATGCGCGAGCGCCGCGACGAACGGAGTTCGCCACGCGGTGACGCTGCCGAAGTGGCCGAGGAAGTCGTCGAAGCTCGCGGCATTCGGGAGCGAGGATCTCTCCAGCTGGCGCGCGAGCGCGGCACCGCCGGTGCGGCCGCTCTTCTCCCGTCGCCGCAACTCGTCCCATTCGGAGAGGTCGTTGTTCTTCCCGTTGCCGAGCAGGTCGAGCATCAGCGTCGGGTACGTGTCGCGCGGGTCTTCGCCGATGAAGACGCGCTGGCCGGCGCGGGAGATGTCGACGGCGCGGAGGAAGACATCGGACTTGATGACGCTCGGCTGGTTCGCCGTCGTCTGGGTCATCGGCGCGGTCGCGAGGCTGTAGCCGAGGCCGAGGATCTGGAGGTAGTCGTTGACGAAGGATTGCTGGAGGAACTGCGCGTAGTACGGCATCACCAGCGTCGCGCCGGAGAGCGGGATGCCGGTGCGGCTGACGCCCATCGTCAGTTGGACCTGGGCGTTGATCGCGTCGCCGTCGACCGAGCCGGCCGTGGCAAAGACGCTGCCGGTGAGCGTGGGGCGGAGCTGGTACTCGATCGCGCGCGTCTCCCCCGCGGCGAGCGTGACTTCCTGGATGAGGTCTTCGCCGGGCAGGCGGCAAAGCGTGACCTGCGGATCGCCGTTGCAGAACGGCAGCGCGGTGACGTTGTCGTCGAGCTGGCAAGTCGTGGCCGAGCCGACGCGCGAGCACGGCGGCACGAGCGGCTGCACGCGCAGCGTCTGCTTCACCGAGCTCAGATTCGTGATGAAGCTGAACGTGGAGTAGTCGATCCCCTCCCGCACGGTGTCGGGATGGGAGAACGTGATGTTGAAACGTGCATCGTGCACGACGACCGACTGCGCGACGGTAGCCTTGAGCGCGGTGCCTTGATCCGACGCGTTCTTCTTGTACGTCGCGTTGACCTCGACGTTCAGCGTGTGCGTGCCGGTGCGCAGGCCCTCGACGGTCCAGTCGATCTTGCCCGAGGCCTGGGCGAGGAGGAACGTGGCGCCGGTGTTCGGATCGGTGATCTGGATGGGCTTGCCGAACGCCGCGGCGGGCTCGGACTTCGTGACGCGCAGTTCGGGAGGGTTCTTCAGCGTCGCGGTGATGGAGTCGAGGACGATGCCGCTCCCGGCCGGCGCGCCGTTCGCGACCTGGAGCGTCACGGCGAAGAATTGGTGGAGGACGCCGAGGCTGTTGGGGATGACGAGGGCGGCGGGGATGGAGGGGCGAACGGGGCCGTCTTCATCGGGCGGCTTTTGGTCATCCTCCTCCCCTCCCTCGATCGGCCCAAAATCCAGCGGAAAAACCTCGGGGGGGTTCCAGCGTGGCGGCTTTG
>JAFAVZ010000154.1 GCA_019242175.1 Acidobacteriota bacterium | reverse complement strand
ACTGCCTTACCGCCGCTTCTTTTCCTCGTCCGCGACCTTCTTCGCGTGGCGCGACTGGCCGAGCGTCACGTTGATCGGATGGCTGCGGTCGAGGAACGGCACGGAGGGCCGCGCGCGGTTGCCCATCGAGGCGCGCACTTCCATCAGCGCCTCGTGATCGGGGATCAGCTTCAAGCCCTGCTCGACCGTCTCCAACGCCTTGCGACGATTGCCGGCGGCGATGTAGACCTTCGTCAGGTTCGCGTAGTGATCGCCGTTGTAGAACTCGAGCTCGATCGCGCGTTTGCAGAGATCGATCGCGGGCTTGAACTTGCGCTGCACGAGCGCGAGCGCGAGGCCGAAGAACGAGAGGCCGGTCGCGTCTTTCGGCGTCTGGATCGGCGGTCCGTCTTCGTCGCCGTAGAGGTCGTGGAACATCGTCAGCGCGCGGAGGTAGTCCTCTTCGCGGACGGCCTCGATCGCGGCCTCCATCTCCTGGCTCGTTCTCGCCATCAGAGCAGTTCCCGCGACCGAATCCGATGCACGTAACGTTCGACCCGATCCCGTTCCTCGGCGCTCAAATTGATGAAGCGCAATCCGTACTTGGCCATCGAGCCGGAGAACTCCGCGCGCAGGATCTCGGCCTCGACTTCCATCGGCTTCGGGTCGCCGGGGAGAAAGAAGTGCAGGCGCACGACTCCGTTACCGGGCAACACGCGCTCCACTTCGAGGAGCATACCGTTCGCGGAGATGTTGACGCTGCGGCCGAGGATGAACCGGCCGTTGTTTTCGAGCGAGACGTCGACTTTCGTGATCGTGCGCAGCTGGCGCCGCACCGGGATCGCCGTCAGCTTCGCGACTTTCTGATCGAGATCGCGGCGCTGGATGGGCTTGAAGATCACGTCGTTACAACCGGCGGAGAGCGAGAGATCGGAGTGCTCGGGCGACTCGCGCTCGCAGACGAGGAGGAGCGAGATGTTGCGCGTTTCGTCTGCCTCGCGGATCTCCCGGCAGAACTCCGGCGCGTTCATGTCGAAGAGGTCGTAGCCGAAGATGATGAGGTGCGGCTTCTCGTTGCGCGCGCGGGTGAGCCCTTCGCTGCCGGCGATCGCCGTGAGCACGGTCGTGTGGCGGCGGCGGAGGATGGTCTCGTGGATGAGCAGCGAGCCGCGCGAGGAATCGACGAGGAGGATGCGTCCCTGTTCGCTCATGCCGCGGAGATCTCCCGAAGGCGTGCGACGTTGCGTTTGAGATCCTCGACCAGCCAGTCCATCTGTTCCGCCGTGTTCGATTTGCCGAGGCCGATGCGGATGGCGCCGTTGACGACGTCCGGCTCCGCCGCGCCGATCGCGGTCAGGAGCCGCGACGGGCCGCGCTCGCCGGAGCTGCAGGCCGAACCGCTGGACAGTGAGAAACGCCGCATGGCGAGGATGAGAGAGTCGGATTCGATCCGATCGAAGCTCACGTTCAGGTTGCCCGGCAATCTTAACGCCCGCGGACCGTGGACGGAAACGCCTTCGATCTCGGCCGTCAAACGATCCCAAAGCGCGTCGCGCAAAGAGGTCAGCCGAGCGGCTTCCTCCGCCATTTCCAATTTCCGCAATTGCACCGCCGCGCCGAAGCCGACGACTGCCGGCACGTTGATGGTTCCGCTCCGGATGCCCCGCTCCTGGCCGCCGCCGACCATGACCGGCCGCACGCGAACGCCGCGCCGCACGAAGAGCGCTCCGATTCCTTTCGGCCCGTAAAGCTTGTGCGCTGAGAACGATGCGAGGTCGACGTTCGTCAGGTCGAGCGGCACTTTGCCGAGTGCCTGGGTCGCGTCCGTGTGGAAGAGGATGCCTCGTTCGCGGCAGAGCGCGCCAATCTCGGCGATCGGCTGAAGCGTTCCGATCTCGCCGTTCGCGGCCTCGATCGAGACGAGCTTCGTGTCGGGGCGGAGCGCGTCGCGCACGGCATCGACGGTGACGAAGCCTTCCCCATCCGGCGTCAGGATCGTGTGCTCGTGGCGTTGCGCGGGCAGGAGCACCGACTTGTGCTCGATCGCGCTGGTGATCACGTGGCCTTCGACGTGGATCGCGACGTTGTTCGATTCGGTCGCGCCGGCGGTGAAAACGAGCTCGCTCGCCTGGATGCCGAGGAAGCGGGCGATGGAGATGCGCGCGTCTTCGACGGCGTTCGACGCTTTGCGCCCTTGCGCCGTCGTGACCGAGGAGGGGTTGCCGAAGAGGTCGGTGAAGTACGGGAGCATGGCCTCGACCACGCGCGGATCGCAGGGCGTCGTGGCGTGGTGATCGAGATAGATGGGGTCCATGCAGAGATCTTAATGGGATGATGGATTCATGACACAACGAAGCATCGTGATCACCGGCGCCAGCAGCGGAATCGGCGCCGCCCTCGCCCGCCGCCTCGGCAAGGACGGCCATCGCATCGCGCTCGCCGCGCGCCGTCTCGACGCGTTGCAAGCCGTCGCGAACGAGTGCGGCGAAGCGATCGCGATCGCCGCAGACGTCACGCGCCGCGAAGACGTCGAACGCCTGCGCGAGGAAGCTCTGCGCGCGTTCGGCAGCGTCGATGTCTGGATCAACAACGCCGGCCGAGGCATCAGCCGGCGCGTGCTCGAGCTGAGCGACGAAGACTTCGACGAGATGATGACCGTGAACGTGAAGTCGGCGTTGTACGGGATGCAGGCGATCGTGCCGTACTTTCTCGAACGCGGCCGCGGCCATCTCATCAACATCTCCTCCTTCCTCGGGCGCGTTCCCATCGCCGCGCATCGCTCGGCTTACAACGCGGCGAAAGCGGCGCTGAACGCTTTGACGGCGAATCTGCGCGCGGACGTGGCGAATCGCGGTGTCGAGGTTTCGCTGGTGATGCCCGGCCTCGTCGCGACCGAGTTCGCCCAAAACGCGCTCGGCGACGCAACGCCCGTCGCGCCGCCGTGGACGCCGGGCACGGCGATGCAGCCGCAGACGGCCGAAGAGGTGGCGGACGCCGTGGCGCAGTTGATCGAGACGCCGCGCGCGGAGCTGTTCACGAATCCCGCGAGCCCGGAGATCGCGCGGCGATGGTTCGAGAGCTTGGCGTAGAAACGTGAGGACGGGCTTCAGCCCGTCCTGGGACCGGCTGAAGCCGGTCCCCACGTTCAATCCCCCCGTCCACTTCTCCTCGGACGCCAACGTTCGAGGAGGTGGCGGAAGACTCTCGTGGAAACGTAGGGCCGGCTATCCAGCCGGCCCAACAAAATACGTCGCGGCGGGCGGTGCCCGCCGCATCATTGTTTCCTGCGGCCGGCTGAGAGCCGGCCCTACGTCTCTTGTTCAATTCCCGTGCGTCCACTCCTCCTCGGACGCCGGCGTTTCGAGGAGGTGGCGGAAGAACCTTGTCAAAACGTAGGGCCGGCTCTCCAGCCGGCCCAACAAAATACGTCGCGGCGGGCGGTGCCCGCCGCATCATTGTTTCCTGCGGCCGGCTGAGAGCCGGCCCTACATTTTTCTGACTAATCCCCTCGCGTCCACTCCTCCTCGGACACCAACGTGCGCTTTTCGCGATCGACGGCGACGATGAACGCGCCGGCGGCGCCGGTGTGGCGGCGGCGCGAGTACGAGATCGGCTGCGTCAGGCCGGTCGAGAACTGGTGCAGATCTTCGAGCGTCGCGATGAGCTTCTCGCGCGTCACATCGCGGCCGGCGCGTTTCAGCGCCTCCACGAAAACCTTCACCGCGGCGTAAGGCGCGATCTGCGCGGCGAGATGATCGGTCGGCAACTGATGCCGCATCACGAACGCGCGCAGCTCGTTCGTTCCCTCTTCCGACCAATCGGCCGGCAACGTCGGCACCGCGACCGCGGCGTCGTTGCCGTACTCGGTCAAGCCGTTCGGCGGCGTGCCGGCGATGAAGAGGCGCGGGTGCCAATCGCCTTTCTGCAGATCGCGCACGACGGCATCGGCGTCGGCGCCGATGACAAAGAGCAGGTCGTCATCCTTCTTCGTTGCGGTGCGCGTCCAATGCAGCGCGGTCGCGCGTTCTTCGAGCGCCGTTGCAGCGGCGCGGGCGGCGGGACTCTCGCCGCGGATGACGTGATAGTCGTGCGCGCGGTCGCCGGCGCGGCGCACGAGCGCGAGCGTCTGGCTCTCGAGGTCGGAGAAGAGAAAGAACGATGACGGCGCGGCGCCGAGAGAGGAGTCGAACGGCAGCGGCGTGACGAGCGGGATGCGTTCGTCGTCGACGAATGCCGGCACATCCTCTCCCGCCCCGGCGAGCGACGCGCAGACGACGGCGAAGACGTTCCCGCCGAGGTCGCGGGCCGGAGTCTTCGTGGAATCGATGACTTGCAGTTTCAGCGTGCGGCCGTGGATACCGCCCGCGGCGTTGACGTCGGCAAAGTAGGCGTCGATCACCGCGCGCGTGCGTTCGCCGGTCGCCGCATGCGCGCCGCTGAGCGGCACGACGGTGGCGACGGTCAGCTGTTCGTCGGCGCGGCCGGGCTGCGGCTCGTCGCCGAGGCGGTGGAGATAGGCGAGGAGGTCGGCGAGGTCTTCGTCGGCGATCTTGTAGCGCGGCATCACCGGCGAGAGCTCGTTGTCGCCGGCGTCATGGCCGGTGCGGATCGCGCGCGCGAGCGAGGCGTCGTCGTACGCGCCACGACGGCGCTCGGAGGTGACGAAATACTTGGCGAGCACCGAAGCGCGGATGTCCGCCGGCACGATCGTCCCTTCCGCCACGCCCTTCCCTTCCGCGCCGTGGCAATTGCCGCAGGGCAACGCGCTGGCCGTGATCTCGTTTGCGAGGATCGGACGTCCCGACGCGCTCTCGCCGCTGCGGAAGATCTGCCGTCCGCGACGTTCGGCCGGCGTCAGCGCGCAAAGGTTCACGGCCAACGCGAGCGACAGCATCGCCAGCGCGGTTTTCATCGCACTTCCTCGAACATCGCGTCGAGCTGCTTCGCGCCGGGCATCCCGTAGAAGCGCTTCCAGGAATGCGTCGCGTCATTGCCGATGATCGTCAGCGGCGCGTGATCCTGCGGCCGTCCCGGCGGTGCGCCGAGCGCGGCGAGCAATCGGTCGATCGACGGACGGTCGCCGGTGACGAGCGTCCAATCGCCGCCTCCGTCGCCGCTGCGAAACCGTCGACTCCAGGCGGCGAGCTTGCGCGGAGTGTCGGTCTCCGGATCGATGCTGACGGAGATCAGATGCACGCCGCGGTCGCTGCGCTTCTGCAGATCGGCGAACAACGCGCCGGACACCGGACAGATCGTGCTGCAGTTCGTGAACACGAAGTTGATCGCGACGGTGCGGCCCTGCACCAGGTCGGAGTAGAAGTGCACGCGCCGGCCGTCCTGGGTCACGACTTCGACGTCCGGCACGCGCGGCTGGTACGCCGCGACGGTGCTCAGCACGAGCGCGAGGGCGAGCATCATTGCGCCACCGCCTCGAAGATGAGCGGCCGGGTTTGATTGACTTTCAGGCCGAGGGCTTTGGATTCGAGAAAGACGTAGTAGATGCCCGGCTGCGGAGGCGCGAAGTGCACGCGATACGTCCCATCCTCGGCCGGCTCGGCCTTGAAACGCTCCTGCCACGCGCCCGAGGTACCGAACGCCACCGCGCGAACGTCGCGCACGCCGGTCAGCGGCGTGGGCTGTGTCGAGTCGGTCAGGCGGAAGCGCATCTCCAGCTCGTTGCCGGCGACGATCGGCTTCTTGTCCAGGATCGGATGGACGGCGATCTCGCGCGCGGCGAGCTTCTTCGGCGCATCGGGATTCGCCTTCACGGCAAGGTCGAAGCAGTGGATCACGCGCGGCGAATCGAGGAAGAAAGCCACGTCGTAGTGGCCCGCCTCGGGGATCTTCGTCCGGATCGTGAAGTCGCCCGGCTCCGATTCGCGGAGGCTGCGATCGAGCACGAGCGCCGCTTTCGGCGAACGCTTCGCCGCGGCGAAGTTGCCCATCGGCGCGGCCATGCCTTCCATGTAGTAGTAGACGAGGCGATCGGCGGGATTGGCGACGATCACCGCCTTCGGCTCCGGCGACGGCACGATCGCCGCCGCGAAGCCGACGCTGTCGACGGCGCCAGGCGGAATCTGTCCGGCCGGGAACGAAGCGATGTGGCCGTTCGCGTCGCTGCCGAGCGTCGACAGCGGCAGGAGCTTCACGCTGTCCGAGCCGGCGGCGCGGATGTACGCGTAGTCGTCGGTGAATGCGATCTGGTCGGGATGCGTGCCGATGTCGGTGAGCGTCGCGATGATGGCGTTCGTCGAGGAGTCGAGCACGAGAACCTGGTTCGCATCGGGGTTCGTCACGAAGCCCCATCGCCCGCCCGGCGCGAACGCGATCGTGCCGAGGCCGGGCTTCGCTTCGATGCGGCGGCGCAGCTTCGCCGCCTTCGCATCGATCACGCTGATCGAGCCGTCCTGTTCGTCGATCACATACAACGCGTCGCTGAGTGATGACGTGGCGACGCCGCTGGGCGACGGCCCGGTCACGAGCTCGCCGGTCTTTGCGCGCGTAGCAAGATCGACGATCGAGACATTGCCGCTGCCGCCGTTCGTGATGAGCAGCTGTTCTCCGTTCGGCGCGATCGCGAGTTGATGAGGCGACAGGCCGGTGCTGAGGCGCGCGACGACTTCCAGCGATTGCGCGTCGATGGCGCTCAGCGACGGCTCGTTCGCCTTGCGGTTCTCATGCGTCACCCACAGCCGCCCGTTCGCATCGAACAGCACGCGCGCGGGGCGGAACGGCGTCTCGACGTTCTTGATCACTTCCCACGACTCGGTGTCGATCACCGCGACGCGGTTCACGAGCGGCATCGTCACGAAGAGGCGGTGCTGATCGGGCGAAAGAGCCCAGTCGACGCCCGGGCTGTCGAGCGTCACGGCCGTCAGCAGCTTGCTCCCGCCGAAGCCGAGCAGCGGATCGATCACGGCGACCGACGCTTCGGCGTTGAGCGTGAGGATCGTGTAGGAGTTCAGATCGACGACCGGCCGGGCGCGGAGACTGCCGCTGAGGAATGACTGGATCTTCTCCTTGCACTGGCTGCCGGCCTTCTGTTCGTGCACGTCGATCCAGGCCGAGGGGCGGACGCCGTTGAGATGGCGGCCGTCGGAGCCGCGGACGCGGAAGCGCAACGGCACGGCGCGATCGGCGACCGCGTCGCCGGTGACCATCTCCACCGAGACGCCGTCGAGCTGCACTTTCTGCGGAACGGCGGCGGGCTGTGCGCCCGCCGCCGAAAACGTCATCAGGATGAGAAGGGAGGTACCGAGGTTACGGGCTGACACGCAGGATCCCCCACAGACCGCCGTCGACACCGAAGGACTGCTGCGTGCGGAACAGATAGTCGCCGCCGACCTTGAACAGGCTGCCTGCGCCATGCTCGAGCAGGATGTCGAAGTGGCTCGACGGACCGATGCCCATGAACGCGCCCATGAATTCCGAGAACGAGTTCGCGCCGATCACATGCGAGTCGCTGACGTACGGCTCCTCGCGCCACACGTGGCCGTGCAGGGCGAAGACGTTGTCCCGCGCGTGGCCGCCGGCGTTGAGCACGCGGAAGCGCGTCGCGAGTCCGTTCTTCGCGTTGAAGACCGGCGTCTCCGGATTGCCGCCGACCTGCGCGTTGCTGTACGCGTTCGTGAAGTCGATGAGGCGCGTCTGCTCCAGCGGTTTGTTCGGCGCGTAGTTGAAGCGCTTCCACATCGGCTCGGTGCGGTAGTTGAACGCCTTCTGTCCCGAGTCTTCCGGATCTTCCGATTCCGCGGTCAGCTCGACCGGGCCGTTCTTTTCGCCGTAGCGCATGTTGATGTCCGTCTGGAACTGCAGGACGAACTCCTGGAACTGCTTCTCGCCTACAGTCACGACCGCCGCGGCGCGCATCTTCGGATTCTCCGACCACGTCGACGACGCCGGCTCGATGATCAGCGAGCCGATCGCGCCCTTGTGCGCCTGCTTGATCGGATCGGCGGGCATCAGGTTCGCCGCGCCGAACTCGATCGGCACCGGCACGAGCGCACCCGTCGAATCGGGCTCCAGGCCGCCGGCGTACCACTGGTACTCCACCTTGTCGCCCGGCGCCGCCGTCTGCGTCGGATTGAACCCGACGTTGTAGCCGTCGCTGTCCGTCACGTCGTAGTAGACGAGCTGCGGATGCAGACCCACGTTCGGCGAGGGAACGATCTGGTTGTTGTTGAAGCGGCGGACGATCATCGGCAGCGTGTTGTAACCATCGAGATCGATCGGCTCCTTCGGCAGGAAGTTGTAGAGCGTGAGGTTGATGCAGTCGCCCGACTTCGCCCGGAGCACGAGCGGCTCGATCGGCACGTCCGGCAGGAGCTTGCCCGTCGTGAGGTCGAGATCGGTCGTGCGCACGTACAGGATCGCGGTCGGGTCGTGGAGCCGGCCGCCCATGTTCGTGCGCGAGTTGTAGACGAGCGTGCCGTCCGGCAGCGCCACGTCCGCCCGCACCGCGGCCACGGAGAACGCCTGGCGCGGCGCGCCGCGCGGGCAGATGCCGAGGATCTGGGCTGGCTCTTTCACGACGGCGCGGCCTTCGGCGTTGCTCGGCAGCGTGCGCAGCTGAGGCCGCGGGCCCTTGTAGGCGCGCATGATTCCCCAGATGCCGTTCCACGTGTCGTCCGTGGCCCGGCCGGCCGTGTAGAGGAAGTCGCCCCACTTGCCTTCGGCCGTCTTGGGCAGCGCCGGGATGATGAACTCGAAGTGCTCGGAGATGCCCATCATCTGGGAGTTGCGCCAGCCGGAGTCGGTGACGGACGGCTCGAACAGCCACTTCACGCCGTTGACCGAGAAGTTGTGCCCTTCTTCATGCGCGCCGACGAGCACGCGGATCTGCACGCGATCGCCTTCGTACGCCTCGAGGAGGGGCGTGAACGGATCGCCCGGCTGAATTTCCTTCGTCAGCGGCGGATAGAAGCTCGGCTGGACGTTGAAGTTCGGATCGTCGCGCGTGACGTTGGAGCGGAAAGAGAATGCGAGATCGCCCGCCTGCCCGCTGGCCTGCTTGTTCGTGAGCGGATTGCGCACGCGCATCGCCAGCGGCTCGTTGCGATAGTTCACGACCATCGTGCCGACGTCGGCTGCGGAGACCGCTTCCGGACACGGCGGGCGCTGATCGCCGGGGCAGACTTCGGGCGGCTCGAGAAGGTACGGCAACCCGGCCTCGACACGGCCCGGCGGATTGATCACGAACTTCGGATTGGGGAACTTCGTGGCTTCCGCCTGGTAGGCGAGCTGAAAGTCGGCGAACTCGATGAGGAACTCGCGGAACGCGCGCTTGGAGTCGGGCGTGAGGATGTCCGCGCGCCAGCTCGTCGGGCCGCCGTCGAAGCGGCCGCCGAACGGGCTGCCGGTCACCGGATCGAGCCACACGGCGTTCTGCTGCTCGACGACGAGACCGGCGTAGAGACCGGCCTGCTGATGCGTCGACGGTCCGAAGTGATCGTGGGTGAAGACGGTGCGCAGCGTGCGGTCGACGCCGGCGTTGTTCAGCACCTCGTCTGCGTACCAGCGCTGCACGGTCGTCTGCGCGCCTTTGACGTCGAAGAACGGATGGGCCTTCGCCGTGAGAAGCTGGCGCGAGCCGTTCGTGAGGAGCAGGCCGCCGCCGGCGTTGATCGCGTCGATGCGCTCGATCACTTCATCCGGCGAGAAGCTCCCGTCTTCATAGTTGTAGCCGTTGCCCGCGCCGTCCGACGAGGTCACGTCGAACTTCACGAGGTGGATGTGCTGGCCGACGATGTCCGTCGGCGTGCGCACCTGGAAGTCGTCCTGCTCAAAGTTCCCCGGCACGAGGTTCGTCAGCTGGAACGTGATGCAGTCCCGGCTGTTCGCGCGGAAGAAGAGCGGCTCCGGCGCGCGCGTGCCTTCCAGCGTCGGCTTCACGTCGTCCCACAACGCGCTGATACGCTGCTGGAAAAAGTGCCAGCCGGCCTTGTTGAATTTGACGTCGAGCTGAAAGTCGGCGGACTTGTAGAGCCGCGGGTTGCCCGTCGGCTCGCCTTTGTCCGTGATGCACGGATCGGCGTACGGCGCGCCCGGCTGCGGCGGCAGGCCGTTCGTGATGAAACTCGAGACGGTGCCTTCCGGCGTGAACGTCGTGTGCTCGCGTTTGGAGTGGAACTTCATCGCCGATTTCTCGACGTCCGTTCCCAGCTCCGGCACTTCCTTCCCATTCACCTTGATCAGCGTCTTGCTGAAATCGAGACGGTTGTGCACTTCGGTGAAAACGCCGGTGGTGATGATGTGCCGGGGCAGGCCGCCGTCGTCGATCGTGTCGAGCGGCGGATGCGGCGGGCGATGGCCGGCGAGTCCGGGGACGAAGAACGGATACCCCGGGTTGCCGTCGCCGTCGACGACCACGTTGCCATCGACGATGTACGCCTTCGCCTCCGGCAGCGGAGCCATGGCGATCGTCGGCAACGGCACGACCGCGGGGATCGGCGTGCCGGCCATGATCTCGCCGTCCGGCAACGCGCGCGACTTCGGCTTCGGCCGGCCCTTCTCATCGAGGGGCGTGCCGAGCTCCAACACGTCGTGCACGCGCCACATCGCCCACATGCCCTGCGCAAAGTGCGGGTAGAAGTGGCAGTGGAAGATCGAGTCGCCGACGGTCAGGTTCCGGTTGCCGCTGCCGTCGTAAACCATCTCCAGCGTGAACGCGGCGCCCGGCCCGATGGCCTGGCTGTCGAGATACGACGAGTCGTCTTCGTCGGGCGTGTGCAGCCACTGATGTGCGTGCTGGTGATGGATGTGATGCTCTTTCGAGCCGGCGTGCACGATGCGGAACTTCACGTGATCGCGCAGGTAGCTGTGGTAGACGTTCGACGGATCGTCGGGAAAGAACGCGACGGTCGCCTTCGGCTGGACCGTGAAGCAGCCCTCGTCCGCATCCTTGATCTGCTGCTTCGTGCACGGCGCGTTCGCCGGCACGTCGACGACCATCGCCGGATCACCGACGGCCCACGCGGAGAGGAAGAACTCCTCGTACTTGCACTCGGTGCAGCCGGCCATCGGCCCCACGCCGAGGCGGTTGGCAAGGATCTCGGCGCCGATGCCGCCCGTGCCGTAGTTGATGGCGAATCCGTCGCGCACGCTTTGCAGCGTGTGGGACAGGATCTTGTCGTTGAATTGCGGGAACGCCTGCACCGCGCCGATCTCGTCGTGGTAGATCGTCACGATCTCCCGGAACGGCTGCATGCGATCGCGCTCGATCTCGACCGGCGGATACGTGCCGGCGGGAAGGCGGCCGGCGTCCGGCCCGGTGATCATCGCCGTGAGGTCGGAGTGCACGATCTCGTTGCGGAAGAGCATCGCCAGGATCGGCGTGCCGTCGCGCGGATCGGGCGCCTGGTAGAACGCGCCGTAGTCGATGATCGGATAGCCGTCCCCGACGCGCGAGGCGATCACGAGCTTCATGTCGACGGCGTCGACCTGGCTGCGGTACCACTCCGAGTTGCGCGGCTCGACGCATACCGCGCCGAAGAGGCCGGAGTTGATCGACCCGCCGTCGCCTTCCCCACCCGTCGTCGCCGCGCCGCTGTACATCATGTAGGCGCCTTCATGCTCTGCGTAGATCGTGTACGTCGTCGACTGGTTCGGCGCCACGAGTCCGCTCGGGGTGTTCACCCCCACGTTCGAACCGTCCGACTGGATGCCGTTCAGGAGCTGCATGCCGACGACGTGCACCGAGGCGGTGCGCGTCGACGGCTGCTCGTCATCGACGGGCGACGTCGCGAGCAGATTCTCGAAGTCGATGCGCAGGCAGTCGCCCACGTTCATCCGCAGCACGAGCGGCCGCGGCCGTTTGCCATCGCGCAGGCGCACGTTGCCGGCGACGAGCGGCTTGGCGTTGTTCTTCGGGACGACGTCGCGGCGCAGCGCGTACATCATGCCCTGCGGCTGCACCGCGCCGAGCCGGTTCCAGAAGAAGGGTTGATCGAAGGCTACGACGTCCGCGCGGATCAATCGCTCGCAATTGACCGGTACCGGCGGCAAGCGTTGCGCGAACGCGGGAAGGGCAAGCAGCAGGAACATCGCTGATGCCGAGAGAGCGGGCTTGAGTCTCGACCACAAACGATGGATTTTCATGAATCCAACGATCGGTCCGGACCGGCCTCGCGCGCATCGGACGTAGGGCCCGTTCGCACCGGCACAAAGGATCGCGACAACGGCACAAATGTGCCCTCAAAACGTAGGGCCGGCTCTCCAGCCGGCCCAATGCAATGCGTCGCGGCGGGCCGCTGGCCCGCCGCATCATTACTTTACTGCGGCCGGCTGGAGAGCCGGGCCTACGTTTTAGTTGTGCTGCGTGTGCGGCTTGCGGCGCCCTTCGTCGTACGCATAGCGCATCAGCTCCAGGCGATTCGTGACGGAGAGCTTGTCGAAGATCGACGTGAGGTGATGACGCACCGTTGTATGCGTAATCGACAGCCGTTCGGCGATGACTTTGTTCTGTAGCCCTTCGCTGACCAGTTGCACGATCTCGCGCTCTCTTCGCGTGAGCGCCTCGCGCCGATCGGGCGCCTCGATGGGAAACATACTCGCCACCGCAGAGCGCTCCATCCACGCGCCGCCCGCGAGCACGGCGCGGATCGCGCGCAGAAAGACGTCCGCCGGCCGATTTTTCAGCACGACGCCGGCCGCCCCCTGGCGCATCGCCACGCCGAGCGCGCTCGGATCTTCATTGGAGGTGACGATCAATACCGGACAAGGACTTGCGGCGGCGAGCAGGAGGTCGAGCCGCTCCATGCGCGTGAGGCGCGTGGTGTCGAGATCGAGGTCCATGACCACAATATCCGCCCCTGGCGCGAGCCTCCGCAGCGCCTCGGGTTGTAACAAGCATTCGTCGGCGACCGTGAGACCGCCATTCGTGACTACGCAACCGAGGGCCGTTCGAACGAGGGACTGATCGCCGGAAACGAGGACTCGGGAAGACGCACTTCTCTCAACAATGCTCTCCCTCATGATGGGCGGCCGTCCTTCATGATAGATGCCACTTTTGAAGGTCTGTTCTTGTTTTGGACACATTGGAAACGGAGTCGATGCGATTTCTTTCCATGAGCCGTTTTTCTCTGCCGTAATGCGCTTCCGAGCCAGCGAGTTTTGTACGCTAGCGGACATAAGAACGTCGCAATTCTCTCCACGGATGTCCACAATTCCTCACGCGATGATGGCCAATCGTTCGAAGGACAAATTTCTCTCGCTCATCGTTATTACAACGATTGACCCGGATCTGCCGTGGCGCTATGGAGCCGCTTCGGCAGCGAGGGCGTGAACCCGCACTTCGCCCCCACCCCGCGGTGCCGTGCGGTAAGCTGACGTCCTTGCCGAGACGAGGTCTGCTTGCAGTCCTGTTGTGGGTCGCGACGAGTGTGTTCGCGTCCGAGGATTGGGTTGCGCGCGGGGAACGGGAGGGCGAGTGGAAGCCGGCCGACGTGCGCGCGTCCTGGCAGACGCTCGGGCGTCGCGGCTACGACGGCGTCGTCACGTTCCGCGGCACGGTGACGCTCGACGACCGCGCGCGACTCGCCGCAAGCGAAAACGACCTCGGTCTCCTCCTCGGGCCTCCCGTCTACGGCGGCTACGAAGTCTTCGCCAACGGCCGGCTCCTCGGCAGCTCCCGCGGTTGGTCCGACGCGCTCCCTTTCGCCTACGCCGAGGTGTTGCGCGTGCCGAAGGAAGCGGTGGTGAATGGCGCGGTGCCGCTCGAGCTGCGCGTGCGCCGCATCGGCTGGATCTCCGACCGCGACTCGGACGGCGCGCCGATCGGCGAAGTGCTCGCCGTCGGCAGCTATCGGGCGCTCGCCGATCGGGTGCGCGTCCGCTGGATGGAACGGCTGCAGAGTGAGCTGCCAATCGTCCTCCTCGCGGCGATCTTCGCGCTGACGGCGTTTCGCCATCTATTGCTGTTCATCCGCCGCCGTGCGCAGATCGAGCATCTCTGGTTCGGACTCATCGCCGCGACGTTTTCGATCAACACGTTCGCCAGCACGTTCTGGATCTACGAGCTGACTTACGACCGCGGCATCGCGACGCGCCTCAGCGACATCACCGGCCATCTCGCCGCGGCGTGCGCGATCCAGTTCCTCTGGACGTTCTTCTATCGCCCGATCTTTCCGCCGCTGCGCGCGTATCAGCTATCGCACATCGGGCTCGCGGCGTTCGTCGCGCTGTGGCCCGATCTGCGGCCGGTGATCCTAAGCAGCACCATCCGCTGGATCTGGCTCCTGCCCCTGCTCGTGATCGCCGGCGTGCTGATCGTGCGCGAGATGCGTCGCGGCGATGCCGAGGCGCGGACGATCGCGGTCGGCGGCGTGCTGATGATCGCCATCGAGTCCATCGAGATCGCCCGCCAGGTCCTCGGCATCCAACTCCCGTTCGACTTTTCGCTCGCTGCCTTCGGCTTCGGCGCGGCGGTGGCGGCGATGAGCCTCGCGCTTTCTTATCGCTTTCGCCGCGTGCACACGGAGCTCGACCGGCTCCGCTCGCAGCTGGAAGACGAGGTCGAGGAACGGACGCACGATCTCGCGCAGGCGCGCGACGCGGCGCTGGCCGCCGATCGGGCGAAGAGCGAGTTCCTGGCGAACATCAGCCACGAGATCCGCACGCCGATGAACGGCGTGGTCGGGATGGCCGAGCTGCTGTCGTACACGCCGCTGACGGCGGAGCAACGCTCGCACGTGGAGGCGATCCGCGTCAGCGGCCGATCGCTCCTCACGCTGCTCAACGACGTGATCGACTTCTCGCGGCTCGAGTCGCAGCGGCTGACCGTGGAACGCGTGCCGTTCCGTCTGCGCAGCGTCGTGGACGAATGCGTGCAGATCATGGCGCCGCTCGCGAATGGCAAAGGTATCGCGCTGACTTCCACGATCGCGGAGGGAACGGCGGAGGCGATTGCGGGCGATCCGAATCGCACGCGCCAGGTGCTGCTGAATCTGATCAGCAACGCGATCAAATTCACGACGCGCGGCAGCGTGGAAGTCGGTCTGCGCTCGCGCGCACTCGAGGACGGACGCATCGAGGCCGAGCTCTCCGTGACCGATACCGGCACCGGCATCGAGCAGGAAGATCTCGGACGGCTCTTCGTCGCGTTCCAACAGCTCGACGGATCCTCCAGCCGCTTGTACGGCGGCGCCGGCCTCGGGCTCGCCATCAGCAAACGGCTGACGGAGTTGATGGACGGCGCGATCGGCGTCGACTCGATCCCCGGCCGCGGCTCGACGTTCCGCTTCACCGTCGTCGGCGCACTCGCGTCCGCGCCGCCCGATGCGGCGCCTTCCCGGTCGAGCATGCGTCCGCATCGGCCGCTGCGCATCCTCCTGGCCGAAGACGAAGCCATCAACCGCATCGTCCTCCTCGGCATGCTCGAGCACCGCGGCTATCACGCCGATGCCGTCACCAGCGGCGAAGAGGCGCTGCGCGCGCTGGCCGAGACGCCTTACGACGTGATCTTCATGGACATCCAGATGCCCGGAATGGACGGTCTCGACGTGACGCGCCGCATCCGCAAGACGGCGACGCGCCAACCGCACATCATCGCGCTGACCGCGCACGCGCTCGCCGGCGACCGCGAACGCTGCCTCGCTGCAGGGATGAACGACTACCTCAGCAAACCGATCGACATGGGGCAGCTGGAAGCCGCGCTGGAACGCGTGGGGACGCTGCTCGCGGCTCGCTAACGGCGCGAAGAGCAGCCGGGACGCACGCTGGGCGAGAGCAACGGCACCTGTTTCATCGCCGCCGTCGTCGGCGCCGCTTCGTCGCCGTCGGCGCTGCTTCGCCTTCGGCTCGCCGCACCTTCTGCGCGAAGCTGGACCACTGGCGGAACTGGTCCACGTGGCGGCCGGACGAAAGCGCGTAGAGCTCGAGCAGCGCGAGCGCGTCGTTGAACGGCTCGCGGTAGACGAAGCGGAACATCGCCCGCCGTTCGTTGGGCGGCTCGAGCAGGCGCCACAGCGTCTCCAGCGCCTGTTCGATCTGGTGGCGCGTTCCGGCGGCGAGCGCCATCCGCGCGCAGAGCGGCTGGATGAGATCGCGGATGAAGATGATCACCTCGCCGATCCGCATCTTCCCGTCGCGCCGTTTCTCCTCGGCCTCGAGCTCGTCCACGGCCCACGGCAGGAAGAGCACCGACAGCAGCACCGCATCGGAGATCTTCCGCCCGGCCGCGACGGTGCGGTCGAGCACTTCGAGCATTTTCCAGAAGTACGGCGCGCGGTCGTCGACGATCGCGCGGTGCACTTCGGGCAGCAGCGGCTCGAGCAGCTTCGTCTCGACGAGCAGGCGGAACGCGCCGCGCGACCAGCCACGCCGCAGCAGCTCGAGGATCTCCTCCGAGACGCGAGGCGGAGACGCCTTCAGGATCTCGTTGCGATGGCGAAGGATCCCGTCGTACGTCTCGGTCTCGATGGCAAAGCCGAGGCGGGAGGCGAATTCTACGGCTCGCATCATGCGGACCGGGTCTTCGCGGAACCGCACGTCAGGATCGCCGATCACGCGGACCTTCTTCAGGCGCAGATCTTCGAGCCCGCCGATGTAGTCGATCACCGAGAAGTCGGCGATGTTGTAGAAGAGCGCGTTGATGGTGAAGTCGCGGCGCCGCGCGTCCTGCAGCGGCGAGCCGAACGTGTTGTCGTCGGTGATGAGGAGGTCTTCGGTTTCCCCTTCGTCGACCGGCGCGCCTCGCTCCGGCTCGCGCCGGAACGTGGCCACTTCGACCACCTGATCCTGAAAGATGATGTGCACGAGGCGGAAGCGCCGGCCGATGATGCGGCTGTTGCGGAAGAGGCGACGGATCTCCATCGGATGGGCGTCCGTCGCGATGTCGAAGTCCTTCGGCGTGCGCGTCATCAGGAGGTCGCGGACGCTGCCGCCGCAGAGATATGCGCGGTAGCCGCTGCGATGCAGACGGTAGAGGACTTTGAGCACGTTCTCCGGGATGGCCCGCCGGGAAATGGGGTGCTCGCTGCGGTCGATGACCACACCGGGCTCGCCCGTCATCAACTCCGCGGGCGCCTGGTCGTCGGCCGGGAGCTCCGGGTCGGAGTGCTCGATCTCAGGATTCATGGTCGTCACGGCTCGGGAAGCCCGGAGTCCACCGCGCCTTCGAGGGGCGGCTCCGGATGATAGTGATAGCGGCTGTCGATGATGAAAAACGTCCGGTCCCAACGCGTCCGGGACTTGAAGTAGAAAAGCACCTTCCTCAGCTCGCGGAGTTGTTCGCGCGTCGAGGCATCGGGCGACGGCGGCGAGCTGCGAAAGGACCAGTAGACCATGAATGCCCGCCCTTTGATCATCGAGCGGCTCACCGTCCCCCAGAATCGGGAGTCGCTGGAGCGATCGCGGTTGTCGCCCATGGCGAAGTACTCGCCGGGCGGCACGACGAACGGCCGGAAGTGATCGCGGGAGCGATACGGCTCGGGCAAGGCCTGGCTGGAGGGATAGATCTGCGGATCGTCGTGGATGACGTACGGCTCGGTCAGCGGCTTGCCGTTGATGGAGACGACTTTGTCCCGGATCGAGATCGTGTCTCCCGGCATGCCGATGACCCGCTTCACGAAGTCGGTCTCGGGCTGGAGCGGATAGCGGAAGACGATGATGTCGCCGCGGCGGATCTCCCGCAGCGGGAAGAGTTTGGACAACGGATTGGACTCGGCGAACGGGCCGTAGATGAACTTGTTGACGATGATGTGATCGCCGACCTTGAGGTTGTCCTCCATCGACCCCGTCGGGATCTTGAAGGCCTGGAAGACGAAGATGCGGGCGAAGTTGACGAAGATGACGGCGATCAGCAGTGCTTCGTAATACTCGCGGAGCGTCGATTTCTTGTCGGAATCATCGGAGGCTGCCATCAGGCCGCGCGTTTCCCTTCAGCTGGTTTGCAATGAAGCCACTGGCGAACGATTCTACGACAGCGGGAGGGACGCGCACGACGCTCCCTTCCCGACTGTAGCGCTCGCCTGGGATGCTCCCGTCGCCCACGATGCTCACGGCATTCGCGTGGCTGCCGTTCACGACGTAGATCCGCGACTTGTCCACCCACGGTAGATCTACGAGCGCTGCCCAAAGCGCGTCGTCGAGCGTCGTCGCCACGGCGCAGCCGATGCGATTGCCCTGCTGCAACGCGCCGCGGGCGTCGCTCCAGGCGTTGCGGTTCGCCGTCAACCAGATCACGAGCGGGAGGCGGTCGCCGTATCGCATCGTCGGGGGCCGCATGAGGAGTGCGCCCGGAATCGGCTCGAGGGAGATGTCGAGCTTCACGACGGCGGGTGTCGTGATCTTTCGATTCGTGCCGTCGTAGCGCATGGTCTCGACGACGAGCGATGCGTCGACCGCGTCGTAAGACACGGCAAATCTTTCCGCTTCCGGCTCCCAGACGACGCTGCGAACCGTCGCGTAGGGAAAGTCGACCGTCAGCGGCGTCGCCGTCGGGACGTGCACCGTCCGCACGAGATCGCCCGCTTTGCCGCGGACGACGAAGCTGACCTTGTTCCCCCGCGGCGCCCACTGCACCGCGACTTCGTCCGCCGGATCCTCCGGTACCCAGTTGATGCGCGTGCCGTCCGAGACGAGGCCGATGTCGAAGCTGTTCGCCCGTTTCGCCGAGAACACGACTTCCTGCCGCGCCTCCGAATAGTCGAACGAGTCGATGGACTGATAGCCCGGCGTCAAAGCTTTCTCCCCGTCGTAGATCCGGTTGCCTTGGACGTGAATCGGCGACCGTTTCTCGGGCGGCGTCGACCGCAAAGCGGCGCGTGCGGTCGCGGGAGTATGCAGCCAGTCCTTGGGAATGGGCAGGAGCGCGGCGCCGCAGGTGGCGAGAAGCAGGTAACTCGCTGAAAAGAAAGCTCTCATACGCTGGCAACGTTATTGCGAATAATCAATCGCGAAGGCAACCGGAGGACACGAACTCAATGGATCTCCAGAGCAACCTCATCGAATCCAAACACGACACGAAAAAGGCCGGCGGCTGGCGTGCGTCGCTGGCGTCGGTCGCCGTCCACGCGGCGCTCATCGGCGGCATCATCTACATGGGAACACAGGTCACCGAAAAGGTGAACGCGGAAGACAAGCCGATCAAGGCTTTCATCACCCAGGGTGCGGCTCCGCCGCCTCCCCCACCCCCGCCGCCTCCTCCTCCCGCTTCTTCTTCGGCACCGAAGTCGACGCCCAAGATCCAGCCCAAGGTGGAGCCGAGGCCGGTGGAGGTCCCGGAGTTCCATCAGCCGACGGAGATCCCCAAGGAGGTCCCGAAGGTCGAGACTCCAGTGACGACCGCGCAGACCGATGAAACCCCGGCCACCGATGCGACCGACGACTCTGCCGCACCGGCAGACGGCGGCGTGGCGGGCGGCGTCACCGGAGGCGTCCAGGGCGGCGTCCTCGGCGGCACCGTGGGCGGGGAAGTCGGCGGCGAGATGGGCGGGGTGATCGGCGGCGTCAAAGGCGGCGTCGTCGGTGGCCAGCTCGGAGGCGTCCTTGGCGGCACCGGCACGGGCACCGAAGGCCAGGGAACGGGCGGCAGCGAGGCTCCGGCCGGACCGCTGCGCGTCGGCGGCGACGTCAAGGCGCCGCAGGCGACCAATCGCGTGAATCCGAACTACACGGAAGTCGCGCGCGGGGCCAAGGTGCAGGGGGTCGTGATCATCGAGGCCATCATCGACCGCAACGGCAACGTCGACCAGGCCCGCGTCATCAAAGGCCTGCCGATGGGTCTGTCCGAAGAGGCGGTGAAGGCAGTGAAGCAGTGGAAGTTCCGCCCCGGCACGCTCAATGGGCAGCCGGTGGACGTCATCTTCAATCTCACGGTGAACTTCCAGCTCGGAGCTTGACGAAGGCTCGCGCGCGCCGCCCGGCTAGACCGCGGCGGCGCGCGTGTTTCGCATCCACGAAACCACGCCCGCGACCTTCTTCAGCTCGATCTTCCGTTCCAGAAACTCCCAGACAGCCAGGACCTGCTCGCGATCGCGCTGATGCGGCTGTAACGCGCGCCGCACCGATTCGTCCGCAGTCGCGAACCGAGCGCGTGCATACCAACGGCTGGCTTCGATCGGGTCGTCGGTGAAACGGCGCACGACGCGGAGAATGTCGGCGATCTCGTCATCCGACATCCCGCGCAAGGCAGACGGCGTGTCGTCGCGCCCCTTCGTTCCGGGAGGACGCTCCGGCTCGAGCTCCCGCGCGTCGCGAAGCATCGCCACCATGCGCTGGAGCCGCCCTTCGTTCTCGATGACTTGCACGCCGCTGATGCAGTACGTGGGGCCGTCGCCGCGCTGGGCGATGCTCGTCCAGACGACGCGGGCCTTCACGATCACCGACTGCTGAGGGCGGACGAACGCGATCGACATGCGCGCCTCTTCGCCCGGCAGGAGCGTCTCGTTGTGCCGAATCCGCAATCCCGTCTCGGACATCTGGAGCACGACGAACTTGGCGTCGCCGAACAGTCCGCCGGTCTGACGACGCGGCTTGTATCGGGCCGCGACGCGATGCTCCTCCGGTTGCACGACGGGCATCTCGCACCCCGCGAGGGAGCGCACGATCTCCGGCTCGTCGCTTTCCGGTTTGGGGACGACCGCTAGAGGCTTCGGCTCCGGCAAGTCGATGGTGATCTCGTCCTTGATCCGCTCACTCTCGACCTGAGCGTGGTAGACACGGAGCAACGCGTTTTGGAGGAAGCGTTCTACTTCTCGTAGCGAAATCCGCGCAGAAGCGTCTTTCACGAACGCATCGATGATCGTCTGAGGAACTCCCAACGTCTGGGCCAGTTCCTCTCTGCTGAGCGCCACGGCCGAGTCTCCCAGGAGCATGAAAACCGGCGACTCCAACTTGCGTGCCACGAGCTTTTCCGAGGTACGATTTTTCTGCCATGGAAGTCGAAGTGATGGAACTGATCGAACGGAAGCACGCAGAGACGATGCAGGAGCTCGCGACGATGCGCACCGGGACGGCGCAGGAGTTTGCGACGATGCGCACCGGGACGGCGCAGGAGTTTGCGACGATGCGCACCGAGACAGCGCAGGAGTTTGCGACGATGCGCACCGAGACAGCGCAGGAGTTCGCGAACGTGCGTGCGGAGATGAAGCAGGAGTTCGCGAATGTGCGGGTCGAGACGGCGCAGGAGTTCGCCAACGTGCGGACCGAGATGAAGCAGGAGTTCGCGAACGTACGCGAGGAGATGAAGCAGGAGTTCGCGAACGTACGTACTGAGTTACGTGCGGAGATCGCGTCGTCAGCCGACACGCTCCGCGGCGAAATGCGGCAGCTTCGCCAGGAGATGCACCAAGGGCACGAGCAGCTTCGGCGCGAGATGAAGGAAGGAAACGCGGAGGTCCGCCACGAAATGCGCATCCTCTTCGAGCACCTGCGATCGGACATCCGCGCCATCGCCGAGCCCCATCGTGCCGATGCGGACCGGATCGAGGATCTCGACACGAAAATCATCGAGCACGACATCCGCATCTCGCGCCTGGAGAAGAAGGCGCGCTCTTAGCTACTTCCGTTCGAGCGCGGGCCAGTTTCCGCACACGGCCGCGGCCTCGTAAGTCGACTGCAGAAACGCGAGCAGGTCGTCATCGCTCTTGACGGCGTCCGCCGGCAGCAGGAACTCGTGGAGATCCTGGCTGTAGAACGCCGCGGCGGGCTGGACGGGGTACGTCGAGTAGCCGGGAGGCTCGGGGTAAGCGTACGAGTAAAACGCGGCATCGAAGCCATTGCCGCCCGGCCAGTAGCCGGCGCTCGAAACCTCGTGCGAGTAAGCCTCCTGCACCACGGCCAGCGGCAGGCCGGGCGTGTCGGCATGGAGCGGCGCCTCCCGGCCGGAGAAGCGGGTCACGGCCATGTCGAAGCCGCCCCAGAAAAAGTGCACCGGGCTCACCTTCCCGATGAAGCGCGACCGGAAGCGCGTGAACACCTGGCAATAGTGCGAGAGCTCCTGCCAGAACTGCGACACGGCGGCGGCATCGTAGGAGGCGTGCGTGTGATCGTCTTCGAACCGGATCGGATCCGCGACTTCAGAAGGCCTCGTGTTGATCGCCACGTCGATGCCGAGCTCGCGCAGCGCAGACATCACCTGCGCGTAGAACTCCGAGGTCGGCATCGGCCGCAGGGCGAATGCGCGCGTGTCGCCGGAAGTCGTGGCGATCCGCAGCGCGTGATCGACGAAATCGAAGTCGATGTCGAACGTCCGGCTCCCGTCCGGAATGGGACTCGTACCCAGCCCGCGCGACGTCAGGTAAAGCGGCACATGCCACCAGTGGTTCAGGAACGGCGTTCGCTTCATGCGGATCTTCCCGACGACCTGCGTCCACATGTGCAGCGTCTCGCAGGTCTCCGCCCAATCCGCGTACTTCATCTTCAAAAAGCCTCGGCGTCGGCGACGGTCTTCGGCTGCTTCCCCACTTTCCGGGAGATCGCCTTCGCCTGCAGGAAGAGCCCAAGATAGTCGCGGCCGCCGGCTTTGGAGTCGGTTCCGGACATGTTGAAGCCGCCGAACGGGTGCACGCCGACGAGCGCGCCGGTGCACTTCCGGTTCAGGTAGAGATTCCCGACGAAGAACTCCTCGCGCGCGCGGTCGAGCTTCGCTTCATCATCGGTGAACACCGCGCCAGTGAGGCCGAACTGCGTGTCGTTCGCGATGTGCAGCGCGTCGTCGAAATCCTTCGCCTTGATGATCGCCAGCACCGGCCCGAAGATTTCTTCCTGGGCGATGGTCGCCTGCGGGTCGACATCCGCGATCACGGTCGGCTCGATGAAGAAGCCGTTCTCGGGATGCACTTCGCCGCCAGCCACGAGCCGCCCTTCCTTCACGCCGCGGTCGATGTACTCCTTGATGGTCTTGAATGCCTTCGCGCTCGCCACCGGCCCGACCTGTACGTCGGCCTGTTCCGGCATCCCCATCTTCAGGGCCTTCGTCTTCGCCACGACGAGCGGCACGATCTGGTCGTAGACCGCCGCGTCGACGATCAGCCGCGAACAGGCGGAGCACTTCTGTCCCTGGAATCCGAAGGCGGATGCGACGGCCGCAGCGGCCGCCTCGTCGAGGTTCTTCGTGTCGCGATCGATGATGATCGCGTCCTTGCCGCCCATTTCCGCGACGACGCGCTTGATCCAGATCTGTCCCTTCGGCGTCTTCGCCGCCTCTTCGTTGATGTGGAGGCCCACTTCTTTCGAGCCGGTGAAGGAGATGAAGCGGATGCGCGGATGCTGGACCATCGTGTCGCCCACTTCCCCACCCGAGCCGCTGACGAAGTTCACGACGCCCGGCGGCAGGCCGGCTTCTTCCATGAGTGCGAAGAAGCGGTAGGCGATCCACGGCGAGTCGGACGACGGCTTCAGCACGACGCAGTTGCCGCTCACGGCAGCCGCGGTGGTCATGCCGGCCATGATCGCCAGCGGGAAGTTCCACGGCGGAATCACGGCGCCGACGCCGAGGGGGATGTAGACGAGGGCGTTGTCTTCGGAGTCGATCTTCGTGATCGGATGCTCGCCGCCCCAGCGCAGCGCCTCGCGAGCGTAGAACTCGCAGAAGTCGATCGCTTCCGCCGTGTCGGCATCGGCCTCCGGCCATGTCTTGCCGACTTCGTAGACCATCGTCGCCGAGAACTCGTGCTTCCGTTCCCGGAGCAGCGTCGCGACGCGCACCAGCCAGTCGACGCGTTCCTGCACCGGCTTCCGCTTCCACGTCTCGAACGTCTTCCACGCGACCTCGATCGCCTGTTCGACGTGGGCCTTCGACGCTTTCTGGAAGCGACCGAGCACTTCATCTTTGCGGGAGGGATTGATCGACTCGGAGGTCTTTAGCCCGGTCATGCGTTCGCCGCCGATGACCAGCGGGTACTCACGGCCGAACTCGCCGCGCACTTTCTCGAGCGCCGCTTCCATCGCGGCTTTTTCCTGGGGGTTGGAGAAGTCGGTGAGCGGCTCGTTCTTGAATTCGGGAAGCATCAATCCTCCGGAGTCGTTTGCAGCGCCGTGCGTATGTATCCGAAAACCTTGCGGATCGCAACGCTGCTCGCGTTGGCGGCCGCCGCGCTCAGCTGCGCGCGCATCCTGCCGTGGTCGCACGAGCCGGTGGGCGACGAAGTCAACGTCGCGTTCACCCTCGAAAACAATCTCCTATTCCTCCCCTCCACCACGATCGACGGCCGCAGCGGACGCTACCTTTTCAGCTCCTGCGCGCCGCGCAGCGTGCTCGACCCGCAAGTCGCGAGCCTCACGCGCGAGACGTCGCACACGCTCGCGCTCAACCAGAAAGAGTCGCTCCACTTCACACCCACCATCCTCGATCTCCAAAACGTCGCGGACGCCATCCTCGGCGCCGACCTCTGGGGCAATCACGCGGTGACGATCGACTTCCACTCCGCGCTCATCACGTACCAGAAGTCGGGGATCAAGCCGGATGGGATGACGCTCTTCTCGTTCCAGGGCGAGCCGTCGGTGCTGATCAACGTGAACGGCCGGGATGTCAGCGCGATCGTCGACACGACCAGTCCCGACACGCTCATCCTTCCTGCCGCCACGAATCGCGAGCGCGGAAAAGTGCGGCTCGCGCTCGCCGGCACGGAGCTCGGCCAGGTCGACGTCCGCTTCGCAGACACGCCGCGCGCCCGCATCGGCAATCGCCTTCTCTCCAAGTTTCTCGTTACGATTGACTACGGGAAACGGCAGGTCGGTCTTTGGCGAGATCCACGCATCGCGTTGTAGTCCTCCTTCTCTTCGTCCTTTTCTTCGGGGCGACGAGCGCCGCGGCACAGTCGTTCGTGCCGACGGGTTTTCTGCGCGGCGGTTCCACGCGTCGCGATCCCTATGCAGTCGCGCAGCTCGGCTTCGACTGGCAGGCGACGAGCTGGCTGAACTTGCATGCGCAAGGCGTCGCGTCGCACTTCGAAGAGGATGACCGGGTCGGCGTGACCGAGGCTTTCGCGGATGCCGGTGCTGGAGCGTGGCGGCTGCGCGCCGGAATGTTCTTCCTGCCGACTTCCCGCGAGAATCGAGAAGATCTCT
>JAFAVZ010000016.1 GCA_019242175.1 Acidobacteriota bacterium | reverse complement strand
CGGACCATGGCCGACGATGCGGAAGCCGGCGGTGCGGTTGTCGTAGCTCCAGGCGATGCCGGTGGGCGCGAACGAGCCGGCAACGTAGCGTTTGTAGGACGCGGGGTAAGGCGCATAGAACGCGAACAGCTCCCGGATGTGCGCCATCCAGCCGCCGAGGAAGTGGCGGAAGGTGGGGGAGCAGTGGATGGGGCCGAGCGACTCGTCGCCAGGGAAGAGCGGCGTCGTACCCTCGTCGCCCCAGAGGCTCATGTGGATGTGACAGCTGGAGCCGGCGTAGCGCTCGTCCCACTTCGCCATGAACGTCACGGCGTGGCCGAGCTTCCAGGCGATCTCCTTCGCGGCGTGCTTGTAGATGTGATGGCGGTCCGCCATCTCCAGCAGCTCCGCGTAACGAAGACCGATCTCCTGTTGCCCCGGTCCCCATTCGCCTTTCGACGACTCGACCGGCACGCCGCTGCGCTCCAAGTGCGAACGGATCGCGCCGATCACGTGCTCTTCCTTCGTGCCCTGGAGGATGTGGTAGTCCTCGATGATGCGGCCCATCGGCTCGGCGTTGATGAAGCCCTTCTCGGCGATGCGCTCGAACGAGTCTTTGAACACGTAGAGCTCCAGCTCCGAGGCGCCGAAGGCGGTGAAGCCTTTTTCTGCGGCGCGGGCGAGCTGGCGGCGGAGGATGCTGCGCGGCGCGAGCGAGACCAGCTCGTCGCGGCCGTCGTGCATCACGTCGCAGAGCACGAGCGCCGACTTCTCCTGCCACGACGCGACGCGCAACGTGTCGAAGTCGGGCACGGGGCGGAAGTCGCCGTAGCCTTTCGCCCAGCTCGTGAACGCATAGCCGGGCACCGGCTCCATGTCCATGTCGCAGGCGAGGAGGTAGTCGCAGGCGTGCATGCCGTGCTCGACGACGTCGTCGATGAAGAAGCGCGCGGTGATCCGCTTGCCGACCAGGCGCCCGTACATGTCGGGGAAAACGGCGATGACGGTCTCGATCCCGCCGTCGGCGGTGAGGCGTCGGAGCTCGTCGAGTGTGATTCGTCCCTGCATTACGTCACGTCGATATACACGGTTTTCCACTCCGTGTATGCATCGAGAGCCTGGAGCCCGAGCTCGCGCCCGAGTCCGCTGCGCTTCACGCCGCCGAACGGCGCCTCGAGATGCACGCTGCTGCCGGAGTTGATCGAGAGGTTGCCGGTTTGGATCGCACGGGCGACGCGCAACGCGCGGCCGGAGTCGCGCGTCCAGATCGAGCCGGAGAGTCCGTAGATCGAGTCGTTCGCCAGCCGGACGCCTTCCGCTTCATCCTTGAAAGGCATCACCGCCACCACCGGCCCAAAAATCTCCTCGGTCGCAATGGTCATCCCCGGCTTCGCATCGAGGAAGACGGTCGGCTGCAGGTAGCTGCCGTTGCCTTCCGGCGCATTGCCGCCGGTGGCGAGCGTCGCGCCTTCGGAGCGGCCGCGATCGATGTAGCCCATCACGCGTTGCCGATGAGCCGCCGTGACCAACGGTCCCATTTCGGTTTCTTCGGTGAGCGGGTCGCCGACTTTGACCTTTTCGAATGCGTCGACGAGCGCCTTCGAGAACTTGTCGTAGAGCGACTGCTGGACGAGGACGCGGCTGCGCGCGCAGCAATCCTGCCCGGCGTTGCCGAGCGCGCTGGAGGCGGCGGAGGCGATGGCCCGGTCGAAGTCGCAGTCGTCGAAGATGAGGTTCGCCGATTTGCCGCCGAGCTCGAGGCTCACGCGTTTGATGTCGTCCGCCGCCGCGCGCATCACGTTCATGCCCACTTCCGTCGAGCCGGTGAACGCGATCTTACGCACGAGCGGATGGCGGATCAGCGCCTCGCCGACGACCGAGCCCTGGCCGGTGACCACGGTGAAGACGCCTTCCGGCATCCCCGCCTCGAGCGCGAGCTCGGCCAGGCGCAGAGCCGTGACCGGCGTCTGTTCGGCAGGCTTGAGCACGACCGTGTTGCCCATCGCCAACGCCGGCGACGACTTCCACGACGTGATCGCGATCGGGAAGTTCCACGGCACGATGATTCCGCAGACGCCGACCGGTTCGCGGAACGTCATCAGCACGCCCGACGCCGCTCCGGGGATCGTCTGGCCGCCGATCTTGTTCGTCGCGCCGGCGTAGTACTCGAAGCAGTTGGCGGCGAGATCGACTTCATCGCGCGCCTCGCGGATCGGTTTGCCGACGTTGCGCGCTTCATCGCGCGCGAGCGAGTCGGCGTTCTCGCGGATCAGATTTGCCAGCCGGAGCAGGACGCGTCCGCGCTCGCGGGTGTTCATCTGTTTCCACGGCCCGCCGTCGAACGCCTTGGCCGCCGCACGCACCGCGCGATCGACGTCTTGGGCGGTTTGCTCCGGCACGGTGCGAAGCGTTTCGCCGGTCGCGGGCTCGATGAGGGTGAAGGTCGCCATCGTGGTCCTTTCCTAAACCTGCATTTCCGCTGCCGGCTCGCTGCCGCCCAGCGTGTGCCACGCGATCGCCGCGAGCACGATCGCTGCGCCGCCGATGGCAAACGCCGACGGTTTCTCGCCGATCACGAGAAAGACCCAGAGCGGATTCGCGATCGGCTCGAGCATCCCCGTCAGCGAGGCCTGCGTAGCGCTCACATGCTTCAACCCGCGGACGAACAGCGCGTAGGCGAAGGCGATCTGGAAGATGCCGAGGCCGGCGAGGACGCCGAACGATTTCGGCGTCAGGGCGAGATCGTTCGCGACGAACGGCAGGAGGCCGAGCGACAGCACGACGTTGCCCCATGTGACAGCCGACTCGCTCGCGCCATGCTCGCGCCGCAGCGCGAGGATCAGCCCGGCGAAGAAGACGCTGGAGGTGAGCGCCATCGCGTTGCCGGCCATCCCCTTCGCCTCGAACTTGCCGACGAAGAAGAGCGCCATGCCCGCGATCGCGACGCTGATGGCGATCACGTCCCGGCTGCGCATCGGCTCGCGCAGCACGAGCGGGGAGAGGAGCAAGACCCAGATCGCGCCGGCGTACTGGAGGAAGATCGCGTTCGCCGCCGTCGTCCACTTCGTCGCCACGACGAATGACGTGAGGCACGCGCCGTAGCAGATCACCGCGACGAGGAATGTCGGCGTCGGCCTCCGCAGCGTCTTCCCGCGAAAAAGCAGGAGCAGGGTGATCGCCGCGAAGAGAGAGCGGTAAAAAGTGACTTTCAGCGCCGGATCAGCAATCGCCTTGATGCCGATCCCGCCGCTGGACCAGAGCAATGCCGCGGCGACGATGTAGAGGATGCCTTTGCGGCGAGGCGACATGCGCCGCGCATTGTAGCCATCCTCACCGCCCCGCGCGCCGGTGGCGCATCGTGATGGCGAAGCCGACGAGGGCGTTGATCATCATCAGCGCGTTCGTCACAACGAAGACCCAATTCCGTACGAGGAAGCTGTAAACAGTGAAGCCGCCCGAGGCGGCGAGCTGGCCGACGAAGAGCCACTTCGAGACGCCCTCGCTCGTGCCCGCCTGCCACTGCTTCCAGATCTGTTTCGCGATGGTGAGGACGAGAATCCCGGAGCTCACCCAGCCGATCGCTTCGATCATTAGTTCGTGAGATAGGACGAGTTGCTGTCCATCCGGGCGCGCACGTCGCTCTCGGCCGGCGGGCAATTCATCGCCTCTTCGGCCGGCGCGGGCTCCACCACGAGGGCGCATTCGCGCACGACGTCTGCCAGCGTGTCGATCTCCAGCGGCTTGTTGAGGACCGCGTCCGCGAGGTTCGGATCGATCACCACGTCCTGCTTCGGATCGCGCACGGCGATGATGAACGTCGTGGCGTCCGGATGCCGCTCCGCGAAGTCCCGGAGGAACGTCGGACTGGCGTTGTCCGGCAGGTTCATGTCGATCAGGATGAGAGCGTAGTTGCAGGTGGCCGTCTTCTCCAGCGCCTCGTCGGCCGAGGCGGCGGTATCGACGGCGAGCGGCTGGTGGCGGAGAACCGTGAACAGCAGGACGCGGAGCGCGTCATGGTCTTCGAGGATGAGGACTCGCGGCTGATCGTTCGAGTTGCGCATGTTGCTCTTCGAAAAGATCAAACGGCGTGCCACCCTGGCCCGCCCGCCAACGTTCAGTTGGGGGCGTTGCCCAGTTGCTCGTCGCTCTCCGCGGGCGGACACTCCTCGCGCTGCTCCAGCGCGCGCAGGGTCGTCATGCAGGCGAGCACGGTGTCGAGCAGCAGCTCGATGTCGAACGGCTTGCGCACCGTGCCGGCGACGATCTCCGGATTGAGATGCCGGGGCTCGTGGCCGGCCGTCAGCACGATCACGAACGGCCGTTCCTCCGGCGGCATCTGCTCGATGCGCTCCAGAACGTCGTAGCCGCTGAGGCCCGGCATCATGAGGTCGAGAAGCATGACCGCGTATCGGCAACGCATGCAGCTTTGCGTCGCCTCGACACCGTTGCGCGCAGTGTCGACCTTCAGGCCGCGCCGGCGCAGAACGGTGAAAAGCAACGCGCGAATCGCGTCGTCGTCGTCCACCACGAGAATTCTTTTTTCGTCAATCCGCATGCGTCGTCCGCGGGCATACGTCGGGCCCACAGTTATTTGAGCAAGAACGCTGCCCGGATGGGCTCACTTCACCAATCGGGAAATCGCCCGGAACTCCTCGGTGCCGGCTTCCACGAGGAGCTCGAACAAGGCCATCTCCGTCGACGCCAATTTGGCCCCTTCCGTCAGCATTCGCTGAAGGGCGAGGTCGCGATTGCGCGCCGTACGGGAGGAGATGGCGTCGGCGATGAGGAAGACTTCGTGGCCGTTCGCGACCAGATCGACCGCCGTCTGGTAGACGCAGACGTGGGCTTCGACGCCGGCCAGCAGCACCTGCTTGCGGCGTAGCGTGCGCAGCTCCGCGTGCAGCTCGCCGCAGCCCCACGCGCTGAAGCACGACTTCTCGATGGGGCGATAGCCATATGTTTCGAGGAGCGCGCGGCGCACCGGCTCGACGGTGGCGCCGAGGCCTTTGGGGTATTGCTCGGTGACGAGCGCCGGAAGGTCGAGGATGCGGGCGCCGCGGAGCAGCCGATCGACGTTGCGCTCGACCTCCTCGTGCTCATGAATGACCGGCATCAGCCGCTCCTGCACGTCGATTACGAGGAGCACGGCGTCGGCGCGGTTCAGGCGAGACATCAAGCTCGGCACTATACAACCACGTGGAGCGGCGGCTGCCCGCGAAGGAAGCGGGCGACGTCCGTCGCCGCGATGCGCGCCATCGCCCCGCGCGTCTCTTCCGTGGCCGAGCCGACGTGCGGCAGGAGGACGACGTTGCGCATCGCCAGCAGCCGCGGGTTGACCCCCGGCTCGTGCTCGTACACGTCGAGTCCCGCGCCGCGCAGCTGGCCGCTCTCCAACGCATCGCACAGTGCGTTCTCGTCGACGATCGGCCCGCGCGCGGTGTTGACGAGATACGCGCCGCGTTTCATCTTCTGCAATGCGTTGCGGTCGATGAGATGCCGCGTCTCGGCCGTGAGCGGAACGTGGATGGAGAGGATGTCCGCCGTCGCGAGCACTTCGTCGAGCGGCTCGCCGCGACGGACGCCGATCACGTTCATGCCGAACGCGCGCGCCCTCTCCGCGACCGCGCTTCCGATGCGTCCCAGGCCGACGATCCCCAGCGTCTTGCCGAACGCCGATTCGCCGAGAAGATGCAACGGCTCCCAGATGCACCGCCCCGTGCTGCGCACCTCGGCGTCGCCTTCGACAACGCGCCGTAACACCGCGAGCAGCAAGGTCATCGTCAGCTCCGCCGTCGCCTCCGTCAACACACCCGGCGTGTTGGTGACGCGAATGCCGAGCTCGCGCGCCGCCTCGACGTCGACGTTGTTGTAGCCGACCGCGTAGTTCGCAATCATCCGCAGGTTCGGACTCGCCTCGAGGACACGCCTCGTGAGCGGATCGCTGAGCAAGGTGATCGCCGCGTCGGCTTCGTCGAGGAGCGTGATGAGGTCGTCCTCGCTACGCTCGACCTCCGTGGGATGCTCGATGACGTCGAACTCGCCCGCGAGGAGGTCGCGCGCGACGGAGGGATATTCGGCAGTGAGGACGACCGTGTATTTCACGGAAGCAGGATGCTACCGGTGAGGAAGAAAGGGCCGGTTACTTTTTCGAGGCCTGCTTTTCTTTTTTGATCTGCGGAGCAAGCTCGCTCTCGCTATACGAATAGATTCCGACCCGAATCTGCTGCTTCCAATCCGGCCAGCTGCTCACTTCCCGATGAGCTTCTTCGAAGATTTCCCAAAAGCCGTGAGGGTCATCAGCCGTCGAATTTTTCATTCAAGAATTGTCGCTCAGTTTCGAGTGAATGTCCTGCAGTTTGATTCGAATCTCATCGAGAGTTTTCTTTTCCAATTCCACGTAAGAAGCCGGTTCCAGAGGCAACCTGGGCTCGCTTGCAGCCGCGTCCCAGGGGATGCGATGACCGTCCGCGGTTTTCCGGGCGAGCGTCTTGCCGACGTTCGTCGTGATCGAGAAGAGATCTGCGTATCTGCGAGATCCGACGCCGGTAAAGGGAAGAAATTCTACTTTCGGTGGATTGCCCTCGAACTTTCCGATCGAGATTCCGTCCCCGTGAAGATCTGCCGCCAGGCTCTTGGGATACGGCTCGACGTAAAACACCTTGCTGACTCCGGCCGTGAGAATTAACCGCGCGCATTCGTGACACGGAAACGTCGTCGTGTAGAGAATGCAGTGCCGAAGAGGAATCCCGATCCTCGCTGCCGAGAGAAGCGCCTCCATCTCCGCATGCGTCGTTCGCCCGAACTCGAGAAGGCTGAGCACGCGGCTCCCGCGCAACGCCTTCCGCACCTCGTCCATGGCCGGAACGGAACCGATCAGCTGATTCGCCTTCAACCGATCCAATAGCTCTTGCAGCATGCGCTCGCTCAGCTCGTTCGAGGAGTCGCGTCCGCGCTTCAGATCGCGAGCATCATTCGCGTCGCTCGGCCAATAGAGACCGCCGCCGGCGCGCGGAACGTCGTTGCAGCCGAGGCCGAGCACTTCGCCCGTTTCCGTTGCTACGACGGCTCCGACCTGCCGAGCGAGAGCGCCCGATCGCAGCGAGGCCGCGTAGGCCAGGAACATCAGGTACTCATCTTTGGATGGCGTGTGCTCCACGTTGCCCATGACGAGCTCGATGAACCGTCCCAGGTCGGCGGTTGCGGATGCGACCGCGTCGGACGAGTCGTTCTCGAGAGAGATGAAGAGGTCCGAGAGGTGAAACGTGTCGCGAAGCTTCTGCCCTGCGTTATCCGGCTCGTTCTCGTCTTTCTCCATCAGTCTTCGCGCGGACTCCTCCACCTCCGCGAACTTGCGCGAAGACCGCGCGATCCCGCGATCGCGGGCGATGGCTTCCGCAAGACTCCGCTCTCGAATCGCTCGCGGTGATGACGCTCCGATGAGGAAGAAGCCGACGCCGTAGATGCGGCGCAGCAGGTGTGTTTCTTCCGGTGTTTTCAGGGAGTGAATGATCGACGCGCGCGAACGCTTCGGATCTCGCTGCTGGCCGATTCTGCCGGCAGCGTAGCCCGCGAGAATCGACGGATCGTCCGATAGCCGGCGGATCGCGTTTCCCGCCTCCATATGCGAGAGCAGCCGCTCGTCTTCCGGCTTGTTCACGAGCTGGATCGGCTTCCCGCTGATGTCGGACAGAGGAATCGAGCGGTGGATCTCTCCGATGAGATCGCTGATGCGGATGCGAACGACGTCGTCATAGCCGACCTCGTGCAGGCGCGCTTCCAGTTCGTCGGCGATGAGACCGAGGTCCGTCTTCACCGGACCGACGAGGCCGAAGACCAGCTCCGGCAACGACAATTTCCGCTCCGCCATACTCTGCCGGCGATCAGTATTGCCGGAAAGACCAGCGAGCGTCTACGAGCTCTTCCGGGCCATCAGCCAGCCCACCACGAAGAAAGCGCCGCCGATGAACAGCATCCGCACTTCCAGTTGGATCTCGTCGCGGACGAGGCCCATCAGCAGGCCGATGGGGAGGATCACCATCCCGACGAGTTGGAAGAATCGGCCGAAGAGGACGGACATCTACTTCCCTGCGAGCGCGAGCAGATCGTCTTCGATGAGGCCGGTCGGGCGTTCCTCGATCCGCCCCACTTCCTGGTCGCCGCGGTAGTAGATGATCGTCGCCACCTTCTGCACGTGCTTTCCCGCGAGCAGGTTCGCGGGCTGTTCCTTACTCTTGTCCACGGCCACGTAAGTCGTGGGCAGCTCGCGGTGGAACTTGTCGCGCAGGATGTCGAGGATCTTGAGCAGCTTCGGGATCTCGCGCTGGCTGTCGTCGCACCACGTGCCGAGATAGACCTCGAGGTGATCATCCGGCTTGATCGAGGTCGCCATGTACTCGAGCAGGCTCTCGTCCGGTTTGTAGTCTTCCTTCCGTTCCGGATATTCGGGGACCACGGCCAGCAAACGCGCCGGCGTAATCGGGCCGATCTCCGTCGGGAGGAGCATTGCCTGGATCTTCGACACTTCGTCGGCGGAAGCGACCGGATGTTCGTCGATGGTCACGGTATCCACCTTGTCGCCGCGTTCCGTCTGATCGACCACGCCGCTCATGCCCGAGTACACGCGGGCGAAGATCGTGTAGCCGCCGTCGAGATGCGGCTGCGGCGAATGCGTGATGAAGAACTGCGAGCCGCCGGTGTCGGGGCCGGAGAGCGCCATGCCCACCGCGCCGCGCGTGTATTTCTGCAGATTGATCTCGTCCCGCAGCGCGTAGCCGGGGCCGCCGTTCATGTCGTTGCGCGGATCGCCGCCCTGGATCACGAAGTTCGGCACCACGCGCATGAACGAGGTGTTGTCGAAGAACTTCTTGTGCGCCAGCTCCTGGAAGTTCCAGGTCGTCATCGGCGCGTCCTGGGTCAGGAGCTGCAGCTCGATCTTGCCGCGCGGCATGTGGATCGTCGCCGTGTGCGGCTGGCGCGACCACTCCACGATCTGCTCGTATTCGCCGGCCGGACGCTCGATCGCCAGCGGCGTGTACTGCGGCCGCGGCGCGCCGAGCTTCTCGACGATGAGGTCGGACGCGATGCGCCGCACGACCGGGTCGTGATCCGTGAGCAGCCCGCGCAGAAACGACTCACGTTCCGGATAGTCGGAGAGGCCGGCGATCGCGTTGATCGCCGCGAGGCGCGCGTCGTTCTGCATGCCCGACTCGGTGAGCGTCTTCTCCCGCTTCTCCGCCTCGAGATACACGTTCACGTCGCGCGCGTTCGTCTTGCTCAGGCGATCGATGGCGTTCGCGCGGACGACGACGTCCGGGTCGAGGAGCGAGCGGCGGATGAGATCGATCTCGCCGTTCGCCTTGTCGTCCGGAATCGCGCCCAACGCCGCCGCGCGCACGATCGGATCGGGATCGAACACGAGGCCGCGGCGCATCGCCCGCCCACCCGTTTCCAGGCCGGCGGTCTCTTCGATCATTCGCACCTTCATCCACGGCGTGCCGCTGTCCATCAGGCCGAGGAGCAGCATCGGCTGGGACTCCGCGAACTGCCGCGCCAGCGCGCCGGCGGCGAGCTCGCGATCGACCCGAGAGCCATTGACCGAGATGTCCTGAAGCTTCTTGCGCGCCGACGGATATTTCGTCGCGTAGTAGCCGAGCGGCGCGATCGCCGAGGCCCGTGTCCCCGGATCGGGATCCTCGGTCAGCGCCATGATCAATGCCGCATCGCGGGAGCCGCCGTCGTGAACCAGCGTCGTGATGTCTTTCGCGCCGAGGCGCGCGATGGCGACCAGTGCGTTCGTCCGCACCCACGGATACGGATCGCGCGTCGCCTCGAGCAGCGCCGGCAGCGACTCCTTTGCCGCGATGCGGCCGAGGGCGTTGACGGCGTAGGCGCGGATGAGCGGCGCCGGATCGGTCACGAGCAGCTCGAGCTTCGCCCGCGCCGGCGCATAGGCGCGCCGCGAAAGCGCATAGACGGCTTCCTGACGGATCGCCGTGGAGGTCGAGTCGAGTGCGGAGGCGGCCAGCGCCGCCGCCTCGTCGGAAGTCCAGCGCCCGAGGAAACGGATCGCGCGTGCCTTGACGCCTTCCCGCGCGTCGTTCACGAGCGGCGTGAACCGCGCGAGCGGCACATCCTTCGCCAGCTTCGAGATCGCCTCCGTCGCCTCGGCGGCCACGCCGGCATCGGTATCGGCGGCGAATTGGAAGAGCGCGTCGAGGCCGGCGGGATCGCCGATCTCGCCGAGGGAGAAGGCGGCGGTCTCACGGACGCCGCGGTCGGGATCGCTGATGAGGCGCGCCAGCAACTCCACGCCGGCCTGCTTTTCCTTCGCGTCCTTCACGCCGTTGCGGTTCGCATCGACGAATGTCGCCGGGCCGATGCGGCCGAGGGCGAGGGCCATGCGCTGGCGGTGCAAGGGATTCGTGTTGTTCAGCCACGCCGACGCCATCGCCGGGTCGAGCTCGCGCCGATCCTCGGCCTCCAGCAGCTTCGCTTCTTCCTGGAGCGTGAAGCCGTGCGTGGTCGGCTGCGCGGGCGTGATAGGCGTGGGCGCGGCGGCCGGGGCGGGCGGTGGAGGAGGGGCGGAGACGCAGGAAACGAGGGAGAGGACGGCGAGGAGCCAAACCTTGCGCATGTCGCGCGAGATCATATCGTTATGATGCGCGGATGGAATTCGCCGTCGACGTGCGCGGCGTCTCGCGGCGATACGGCCGGCGGTGGGCTCTGGCGGAGGTGTCGCTGGCGGTCCCGACCGGCGCCGTGGCGATGATTGCCGGCTCGAACGGGTCGGGAAAGTCGACGCTTCTGCGCATCCTCGCCACCGCCATCCGCCCCGACCTCGGCGACGCCCTCGTCGGCGGATTCAGCGTCAAGAAGGAGCGGGAGGACGTCCGGCGTTTGACGGCGCTGCTCAGCCACTACTCGTATCTGTACGAGGCGCTGAACGCTCGCGAGAACCTTTCGCTGTTCGGCGACCCGAATGCCGTGCTCGCACGCGTCGGGCTGGCGGCGCGTGCCGAAGATCCCATCTCGTCGTATTCGGCCGGGATGCGCAAACGGCTGTCGTTCGCGCGCGTGCTGCTTCAGCAGCCGAAAGTCGTCCTGCTCGACGAGCCCTACGGCCAGCTCGATCCGGAAGGGTTCCGGCTCGTAGATGAGGTCGTCAGCGAGCTGCGGGGGAAGGCGACGATCGTGATGGCGACGCATCAGGTCGAGCGGGTAGGGAAGTTCGCCGACGTGAAGTTCGAGCTTGCGCAGGGGCGGCTGCGGTGATCGCGATGCTCCGGAAGGAGCTGCTCCTCCAGTGGCGGACGCGCGCGCAGTTCATGGCCGTGTTCGTCTTCGGCGCGGCATCGCTGCTCCTGTTCTCGTTCGCCATCGGGCCGAACTCTGTCGCGTTGCGCACGTTCTCCGCCGGTTTCCTCTGGCTCGGCCTGTTGCTCTCCTCGACGTTGACCCTTTCGGAGAGCTTCCACGCGGAAATGGAAAACCGCGCGCTCGAAGGCCTGCTCCTGATTCCGACCAGCCCGCAGGCGATCTACTACGCGAAGACGATCGCCAACTGGCTGCAGCTGGCCCTCCTCGGAATCGCGCTCGTCCCGGTGATGGTCGTCCTCTACGACGCCGGGCCGCAAAGCATCGGCCGGCTGCTGCTCGTCATCCTGCTGGGCTCGGCGGGACTCTCCGCTCCGGGAACGCTTTACGCCGGAATGACGGCCCAGCTGCGGGCGAAACAGACCCTCCTCCCGCTGCTGTTCTTCCCCCTGATCGTCCCCGCGCTCCTGGCCTCGGTGAAGGCGACTTCGCTCGCAGTTCTTGGAGATCCGATGGATCAGGGGCGATCATGGATCACTTTACTGTCCGCCTTCGTGGCAATCTACTGGTCGCTGTGCGGACTGTTGTTCGGTCGAGTCATCGAAGAATGATCGTCATGCGCGAAAGATCCATCGTTCCTGGAATCGTCCTCCTCCTGCTCGCGGCGTGGTTCGGATTCGCCGTCGCGCTCGCCAACCACTACGGCCTCGACGTCTCGTTCGGCATCTCCACGGGGCTGCAGGCGGCGATTGCCGCCATCGCCGGAATCGTCGGCGCCGTTTACTTTCTCGTCTCCGACAACCTCGGGCCGTCGCTGAAAGCCGCGCGCCTTCTGGTGGTCCTCGGCATCGCCTGCTTCCTCCTCGGCAGCTGGTACGGGCTGTTCGTCGCGCCGCCGGAGAAGTTCATGGGCCAGGTGCAGCGGATCATGTACGTCCACGTCCCCACGGCGTGGAACGGCTTGCTGGCCATCACGTTCGGCTTCGTCTGCGCCTGCGTCTTCCTCTTCAAGAGCGACTGGAAGTGGGACGCGCGGCTCGAGGCTTCGATCGAAGTCGGCGTGCTGCTCAGCTTCCTGCTGTGTTGCCAGGGCGCGATCTGGGCCAAGCCGACGTGGGGCGTGTGGTGGGATTGGGATCCGCGCCTCACCACCACGGCCGTCCTCGTCTTCGCCTTCCTCGGCATCCTCGCGCTGCGGCGCTTCGTGGAAGATCCGCTGCGCCGCGCGGTGTGGTCGTCGGTCGCGACGATCATCGCGTACGTCGACGTTCCCATCGTCTACTTCTCGGTCAAATGGTGGAACTCGCTGCACCAGCAGCAGTCCTCGCCGCAGACCGTCTCGTCGCAGTTCTACCTGCCGCTGCGCATGAACGCGTTCGGCGTTCTCTTCATCATGACCGGATTCATCATGCTCCGTTCCCGCATCGCCCGGGAGCGCGTGGAGCAGGAGCTCGCCCCGCCGCTGCCGCGCGCGGTGGAGATGCAGGAGGCCGTATGAACACAGGAGTCGTCACCGGCGGCTGGAGCTATGTCTGGGCTGCCTATTCGTTGACCGCCGGAGCTTTGTTTCTCTACGGCGTGTCGTTGTTCGTGCGCGTGCGGAGGATCGTCCAATGACCGCTGATGTGATGTCCGCAACCGCTCTCACCCGGCGCAAGACGCGCTGGTTCATGGTCGGCGCGTTCGCCGTCGCCGCGATCGCCTTCGTCGTGATCGCCGCGGGCGGAATCAACAAGAACCTCGTTTACTACTGGACGCCGAGCGATCTCTATGGCGCGGGGGACAAGGCCTACGGCGCGACGATCCGCCTCGGGGGCATGGTCGCCAAAGGCTCGATCCACAACCTCGGCGGTACCTCGGGCGTGGAGTTCGACGTGAAAGACGCCACGCGCGTGGTGCACGTGAAGTCGAACGGCGTGCCGCCCCAGATGTTCCGCGAGAACATCGGCGTCGTCGTCGAAGGCACCATGACCCGGGGCGGCTACTTCGAGTCGAACCGCCTCATGGTCTCGCACGGCAACGACTACAAGGCTCCGGAAAAGGGCCATCCGGTCGACAAGCAGGAACTGCAGCGCCTGATGCGCTCCACGGAAGGACTGAGCAACTCGTGACCGGTTCCGTCGGGCAGTTCCTCGTGCTCCTTTCCCTGCTGGTCGCGACGACCGGCGCGATGATCGGCTTCTACGCGGGTCGCGTCCGGACGAAGGAAGCGGTGGAGTGGGCGCGCAAGTTCGCGTACCTCTACGCCGCGTGCATGATCGGTGCGACGCTCGTGATGGAGTACGCGCTGCTCACGCACGACTTCCGCGTCGGCTACGTCGAGCAGGTCGGGTCGCGCGCGGTGCCGATGTGGGTGACGATCGTCAGCCTCTGGTCGTCGCTGGAAGGCTCGATCCTCTTCTGGGGCTTCATCCTCGCGATCTACATCGCCGGCGCCGTGCGCTTCACGAAGAACGAGCACGCCGACTTCATGGGTGACTCGATCGGCGTGTGGCTTTCCTGCGCGATCTTCTTCAGCTATCTCATCGCCGCGCCGGCGAATCCCTTCGGCCTCGTGGCCAATCCGCCGTTCGACGGCCCCGGCCCGAATCCGCTCCTGCAGAACCATCTGTTGATGATCATCCACCCGCCGTTTCTCTACCTCGGCTACGTGGGGATGACCATCCCGTTCGGCTTTGCCTCCGCCGCGCTGATGCGCGGACGCCTCGGCGCCGGCTTCCTCCGCCCGATCCGCGCGTCGCTGCTTTTGCCGTGGTGCTTCCTCACCATCGCGATCATGCTCGGCGGCTGGTGGGCGTACGAAGTCCTCGGCTGGGGCGGTTACTGGGCCTGGGATCCGGTGGAGAATGCGTCGCTCTTGCCGTGGCTCACCGCGACCGCCGCGTTGCATTCGGCGATCGTGATGGAGCGCCGGGGCGTGCTCAAAGGCTGGACCGTGACGCTCGTCCAGGCCTCGTTCCTCCTGACCGTGCTCGGCACGTTCATGACCCGCTCCGGCGTCTTCAACTCCGTCCACTCCTTCACGCAGAGCGCGATCGGCCCCACGATCCTCGTCTTTCTCGCCGCCGCGCTGCTGTTCGCGATCGTGTTGCTCTCGATGCGCATCGACTCGCTCGAAGCGGAAGGTCGCATCGACGGCGCCGTGAGCCGCGAGGGGATGTTCCTCGTCAACAACCTGCTCTTCGTGCTGCTCACGTTCACGATCCTGATCGGCACCGCGTTCCCGTTGATCGTCGAGGCGTTCAAAGGGAAGCAGATGAGCGTCGGCCGTCCGTACTTCGACGCGATGGTCGTCCCGATCGGCACCGCACTCCTCTTCCTGCTCGGCGTCGGCCCGGCGTTGCCGTGGGGCCGCGCAAAGCAGGGACAAGCGCTGCGCCTGCTGCTGCCGCCCGCCGCCCTGGGCGTGCTTGTCGCCGGAGCCGGCTTCGCGCTCGGCTCGTCGAACTTCTGGACGCTGCTCACGCTCTTCTTCGGCGGCTACGCGGCGCACGTGACGATGGCCGAGATGTGGTCGCCGGTCGCGGCGCGGATGAAGCGCGGTGAGAACGTCGGCACGGCGGTGATGCAGGCGCAGGTGCGCCGCGGACGCCGTCGCTTCGGCTCGTACGTCGTGCACGCCGGCGCGGTGATCACGATCGTCGCGATCGCCGTCAGCAGCACGATGCGCACGTCGCGCGAGCTGCAGCTGGAAAAAGGACAGACCGCCACGGTCGGCAAGTACGGCGTCACCTTCCTCGGCGCTGAGGATCGACAGGAGCCGCATCGGCTGTCGACGATCGCGCGGTTCCGGATCACGAAGAACGGCAAAGAGATCGCGACGCTCGCGCCGCGCATGAACCAGTATCAAACGATGCGGGAGCCGATCGGCTCGCCGGATGTCTACTCGACGCTCGCCGGCGACTTCTACATTTCGCTGATGAACGTCGACGTCCCGACGCAGCGTGTCGGTATCTCGGTCTACCAGACGCCGATGATCGCCTGGATCTGGATCTCCGTGATCCTCATGGGTCTCGGCGGTCTCATCGCGTTGATCCCGGCGCGCGCGCCGCGCGTGGCGATCGCATCCGAGCCGGTGCTGCCGGGAGGCGTGCCCGCGGAGTCATGAACAAAACGGTCCTCGCCATCGGCATCCTCATCACCGCCGCGTTGGTCGCGGTGTTCTTCCTCGTCATGGGGAAGGACCCGGGGCACATCGACTCGCCGCTCATCGGCCGCCCCGCGCCGACGTTCACACTGCGCGCGGTCGGCTCCGGCCAGCCGCTGAATCTCGAGCAGCTGCGGGGCAAGCCGGTGGTGATCAACTTCTGGGCGACGTGGTGCATGCCGTGTTACCAGGAGCACCCCGTGCTCGTGCAGAACGCGCGGATGCTGGGAGACAACGTGCAGTTCGTCGGCGTCGTGTTCAATGACACCGAGGACAAGATTCAACAGTTTCTGAATGCTCGGGGATCGGCGTACCCGACCGTGATCGACGAAGCGGGCAAGACTGCGATCGCGTATGGCGTGGGCGGCGTGCCCGAGACGTTCTTCGTCGACAAGGCGGGCAAGATCGTGGCGAAGTACGAAGGACCGATGGATGGCGACACGCTGCAGTCCTACGTCGCGAAGGTGATGCAATGATCGTCTTCGTCTTCCTCGCTTTGCTGCAGTTGAAAGTGCCGGACGCGCAACAGCTCGTCGGCGCGCCGGCCGGAAAGAAGCTCGCCGGCGCGGAGCTCGATCAGAAGACGATGGAGCTGTCGCAGATCCTTCGCTGCCCGGTTTGCCAGGGGCTGTCGATCTCCGACTCGCCCTCGATCATGGCCGCGAACATGCGCGACCAGGTGCGCGACCTTCTCGTGCAGGGCTATTCGCAGGAGCAGGTGCTCAAGTACTTCGAGCAGTCTTACGGACAGTTCGTGTTGCTGAAGCCGAAGTTTCAGGGCGTGAACACGTTCGTGTGGCTGCTGCCGCTCGGGGCATTGCTCATCGGGTTGGCGATCACGCTGGTGAAGATGAACAAGCTCGACGCTGCGCCGGCCGCGCCTGCGCCGGAAGCTCCGGCGGATGATCCCTACGTCGCGCGAGTGCGGGAGTTGGTCGAGAAATGACGACGGATTTGATCAGCGCCCTCGGCATGTTCGCCGCGGGCCTCGTGCTCGGCGGTTTGTTCCTCTACTCGTTCTCGCGGCGCAGACTCATCGCGACCGCGCCGGACATCGCGCGGCTCGATCTCGAAGTGAAACGCGACGCGCTTCTTCGCCAGCTGCGCGAGCTCGACGACTCGAACGTCGAGGAGAAGCAGCGTCTGGAGCTGGAAGCCGCAGCGGTTCTGCGCAACCTCGAAGGCGCGCCGCAAGCCGCGTCTGCACCCCGCGCGGAAACGCGCCCCGCCACGGCCGCTGTCGCTGCGCAGCCGTCGGCAACGCGCGGATTCGTATGGGGCGCCGGCTCCGTCGCCGCCGTTGGGCTGCTCGTTTGGTTCGTCGCGAATCAGGTGAAGCAACGCGGCGCAAACGAAGGCCTGACCGGAACCGTTCCGCAGCAGCAACAACCAGCAACCAGCAATCAGCAACCGGCGAACGACGCCGCGCTCCAGCAGCTCGAAGCGGCGGTCAAAGCGAGCCCCGACGATCTCAACCTGCGCACCGATCTCGCGAAGGCGTACCTCGATCGCGAGAACCTGCTCTCCGTCTTCGAACAGACGCGCGTCGTGCTGGCGAAAGATCCGGAGAACGCGA
>JAFAVZ010000504.1 GCA_019242175.1 Acidobacteriota bacterium | reverse complement strand
TGGGGACCGGGACGCATTACCATCGACGGCTGGGACATGCTGATGGCCCAGGCCCGCGAACAATTCGAGCTGATGACCGGCGCCGAAATGCCGGTCGACGTGATCCGGCAGACGCTCGGCTTCGAGCCGGCCGTCGCCGTGGCCGAGTGAGAAAGGATCCGCAGTGGAGATCGTCCGGGAATCGGATCGGGTGGTGTTGCCAAACCCGCGGCCGCGCGTACACGTGGAGGCGATGGCCGGGAGGTGGACGAAGACGAACGAGTCGGCCCAGTGGATCGCGCGCCTCGTCATCGACGTCGATGGCGACGCATTGAACGTCCACGTCTTCGGCGGCGGCTCCGGCCCCACGCCGGATGATTGGGGCCCCGCGAAAACAGAGCTCGTCTATGCGTCGAACGTCGCCACCGGCGACGCGCGCGCCGGCGCCTTCCTCGCGCACTTCCGCCTTCCCGAAGCGGACGTCGAGATGCAAGCCAATCTCAACCTCGGCCTGCTCGTCGTCGCGACGTACGTGACGTTCCGCGAGCCGGGCACCAACGCGAATCGCTTCACGCGCGAATTCTTCCGCCGGGAGGATTCGTGAACCTCTCCACGCTCCTCGGCGACTGGCGCAACACGAACGCCGCGGGCAGCATCATGCGCATTCTCTGTACCGCTAACGGCGATGGGATGAACGTGCAGACCTGGACGCCGTCCCGCGACTGGGGCACCGTCGAGGCACCGCTCTTCGCGTTCACGTTCGACAGCAGCGACGCCGGCGCCTTCGCCGCGAATTACGACTTCGGCTTTGCGCGCGTCCGCCTGCAGGCGAACGTGAAAGCGGGCGTGCTCGTGGTCGTCGCACTCACGAGCTTCCACGACGACAGCGGTCGCTCGAATCACTTCGATCGCGAATTTTTCTACCGGGTCGGATCATGACGATCGCCGCCGAGCCGTCCGCATCCAGCCAGGCGCTCGTCGATCGCGTGGCCGCGCTCGCGCGCGACAACTTCGCGCGCCGCGCGCCGCACTACGACGCGACCGCGACGTTCCCCTTCGAAGACTTCGACGACCTCTTCGCCGCCGGCCTCCACGCACCGACCCTTCCTCGCGAGCACGGCGGCCTCGGCCTCGGTCCCTATCGCGGCGACGTGTTCACGCTCTGGATGATGACGAAGGAGATCGCGAAAGCCGATCTCTCTCTCGCTCGCTGTTGGGAAGGGCACGCGAATTCGCTCGTGCTCCTCGACGGCTTGGCGAACGACGAACAGAAGGCGCGCTGGTTCCCCGGCGTCGTGGAACGCGGCGAGAAATGGGTCGCGTGGAGCGGCGAGCCGCAGGCGCGCGCGACAGGCGAGCAACAGAAGTTCGGCACGACGCTCGAGCCGGTCGAAGGCGGCTATCTGCTCAATGGCGTGAAGGCGTTCTGCACGAGCGCCGGCGGCGCGCGTTGGGCGCTGCTCCTCGTGAATCCCGCCGGCCCGGGCGGCGCGCGCCACGCGTCGGCCGCGGCGGCGGAGACGGTGCTCCTCCTCGCGTGCGATCTCGAGGATCCGTCGATCCGCACCGATGCCTCGTGGTGGGATCCGATCGGCATGCGCGCGACGGTCAGCCACGCCGTGCATTTCGAGAACACGTTCATCCCCAGCACGAACCTCGTCGGCGCGCCCGGTCAATACCTGCGCGACGGCTGGCAAACATGCTTCGTCCCGCACTACGCATCCGCGTTCCTCGGCGCGGCCGAGGGCGCTTACGAGTACGGCGTGGCGTTCGTGCGCAATCAGAACAAGACAGACGATCCGTACGTGCAGCATCACGTTGCGAAGATGGCGCTGAACGTCGAGACGATGCATCTCTGGCTCCGCCACATCGCGACGATGTGGGAGACCGGCCGCTACGCCGAGGCGCAGGCGGCCGGGAGCAAGATCCGCCATCTCGCCGAACATCTCGCCGCGGAGACGGTGGACCACTGCATCCGCGCTTGCGGCGCCCGCGTGCTCAACAAACCGAGTCCCATCGAACGCGTTCTGCGCGATCTGTCGATCTACATTCGCCACGACAACGACGACCAGGTGCTGGCAACGATCGGGCGGCAGATTCTGGGGAAGACGTTCGATTCGTCGTTCTTTAAGCCGTAGTTTACTGGTTACTGGTTGCTGGTTACTGGTTACTGGTAGTCAGATTTCACGGCGCGCATCGCACCGCGCCGCCGTTACGAGCAACCAGCAACCAGCAACTAGTAACCAACAACCGTTCGCAACCAGCAGCTCATGGCCTTGAGATTCCACTGGAGCATGTCCTCGGCCGGCGAGAAGTACCGCGGCGCGCAGGCGCGGGCGGCGGTGGGCGTCCCCTCGCTCGACACGCTCGTCCGCTTCTGCCGTCACGCGGAGGAGTGCGAGATCGAGTCGCTGCTCACCGCCTTCGGTTTCCATCGTCCCGACCCGATCGTCCTCGCCTCGGTCCTCGGCACGCTCACGACGAAGATCAAGTTCATGGTCGCGGTGCGCTCCGGCATCTTCTCGCCGACGGTGTTCGTGCAGCAGGTGAACAGCGTCGCGGCGATGACGAACGGCCGCATCTGCCTCAACGTCGTGGCCGGCCACACGCCCGAGGAGCAACGTTCGTACGGCGACTTCCTCACGCACGACGAGCGCTACGAGCGCACCGACGAGTTCCTCACCGTTTGCGACGCGTTCTGGCGCCGCGAGTCCGAGGTGAATTTCGAGGGGAAGTACTACCGGATCGAAAAGGGGAAGCTGATCGTTCCCTTCGTCGCCCCCGACCGCACGAAGCCGGAGCTCTTCCTCGGCGGCAACTCCGCGCGCGCCGAGGAGTTGGCGGTGAAGCATGCGGATTGTTTGTGGCGCCTGCCGGACAAGCCAGCGGTGTTGCGCGAACGGACGGCGGAGCTGATCGCGCGCGGCATCGAGGTGGGACTCCTGGTGTCATTGATCGTCCGCCCGACGCGTCGCGAAGCGATCGCCGCGACGGAGCAGCTGCTCGAAGAAGTCGGCGGACGTCCGCGTCGAACGCACGAAGAGTTCGCGAAACGGTCGGACTCCGTCGCGTTCACGTCGACGTTCGCGCTGGCGGAGAAGAACGACGCGTGGCTCACCGACTATCTGTGGTCGGGCGCCGTCCCGCTCCTCGGCGCGCCCGCAATGGCGATCGTCGGCTCACCCGAAGACGTGACCGAGGCCCTGTTCGAGCTGCGCGAGGCCGGGATCACGCAGTTCCTCTTCATGGGCTGGCCGGACATGGAGGAGATGACGAACTTTCATCGCGAGGTCCTGCCCCGGGTGCGGGCTCGCGAGGCGGCCGAGCAACAACATGCGCACTATTTTGCACACGATTGATCGCGCGCAGATTGCGCCCGATCCTTTCCCGCACGTGATTGCGGACGGCGTCGCCGAAACGTATCCGTTCCCATCCGCCGACCTCATCGTCGATGGCCGTCTTCTCGAAAACAACAGCGTCTACCGCCTGCCCGCTGCCCGCATCCTCGGCAATCCAGAGGTCTCGCGCGAGTGGCAGAATTTTGCACAAGTTCACACCTCGCAGGCATTCTTCGCCGAGGTGGTGACGCTTTTCGGAGACACGATCCGGGCGCTGCATCCCGAGCTCGAAACGCGCCTCGGATGCCGTCTCGAAGACGCGCGGACGTCGATCCGCGGCTACGAGCCGATGGCTGATATCGCGCTCGATTGCCAGCTCTGCTGGGGCTCGCCGGTGACGACCGCGTCGAGCTCGAACGCTTGTCACGTCGATCGGCCAGTCGCGCTTTTCGCGGGACTGTTGTACTGCCGGCTGCCCGAGGATGATGCGGAGGGCGGCGATCTCGAGCTTTATCGATTTCGCGGAACGGAGCGCCGTTACGACGATGGACGCTTCGTCGACGCGTCGCTCGTCGAGCCGGTGAAACGCATCCCCTACGCTGCGAACCGTCTCGTGTTCTTCCTGCACTCGCCGCATTCGCTGCACGGCGTCACGGTGCGCCAGCCGACGCAGTGGCCGCGGCTGCACGTGAACTTCCTGGCCGAGACACGATTCCCGATTTTCGAGCTGCGGAACCAGGGTGTCATCCTGAGCCGCGAAGACGGCGAAGGATCCGCACCTTCAGGCGCGGCACGAGATCGGTACGGATCCTTCGCTCCGCTCAGGATGACACCGGGCGAGAACGCTGGTGTCATCCCGAGCGAGAACGCTGGTGTCATCCTGAGCCGCGAAGACGGCGAAGGATCTCCTGCGATCTTGCGAGGGGATCCTTCGCCCTCTCCGGGGCTCAGGATGACACCGCGCGGGAGTGTCGTCTGATGCGCATCGATGCCGACACCGCGGTCGTCGTCTGCGCTGGTCCGTCGCTCGACCTTCTCACCGAGCATGCGTGGCAAGACCTGCTCGAAGCGGGTGCGATCGTCGGCGTGAATGGCGCGCCGGCGGCGGACGCGTGTCGCGAGGTCCCATTCACCTGTCTCGCGGCGATGGACCTCGCGACGGGACTCGCCGACGCCGTGCCGCAGCTCACGCGCGTCTGGCGCGAGACGAACGCCTGGCGCGTCGCATCGACGGACTCGCAATCGATCGACGCAGAGTCGTACGTGCACGAAGTCGACGAAGCGGACGGCGTCGAAGGGTGGAGCGACGATCGGCGCCAGGGCTACAAAGGCGGCTCGAGCGCGATGGTCATCGGCAACTGGCTCGGTAACGCGTGGGACGAAACGCCGCGCGCGACGAACGGCAAGCAGCCACCGCGCCGCGCATATCGCAAGCTCGCGTACGTCGGGCTGGACATGCATCCGGCGATCGGCGCGCACGCGCGCGGCGCGGGCTCGCACCTCAGCGGCTTCGCGCGTTCGGAGAAGCAATACGGCAACGTGTGCCGCGGCTGGTCGAAATTCTGCGCGGAGGCGGCGAAACGCGGCATCGAGGTCGCCAACTTCACGCCAGGAACGGCGCTCGACGCGATGCCCCGCGCCGACGTCCCGAAAGCGTGGGTGCGTTGATGGCGAAGCTCGCGTTCGTCGCCTGCGTCGAGAGCGGTGCGTTGGAGCAGAAAGCGCGGCTGCTGGTAAAGTCGATCCGCCGTTTCGGCGGCGCACATCGCGACGCGCCGATCCACACGTTCGCACCACGCGCTGGCCGCGCGATCTCGGACGCGACGCGCGCGATCTTCGACGAGCACGGCGTGACGCATCACGACGAACTGCTGAACGTCGACTTCGACGAGTACGGCGTCGGGAACAAGATCTTCGCCGCCGCCCGCGCCGAGGAGATGCTCGACGAGGACTTTGTCGCGTTCGTCGATACCGACACGGTCATCGTCTCCCCGCCCGACGCGCTCGTGTTGCCGAACGGCGTCGACGCGGCGGTGCGCCCCGTCGAGTTCCACCGCTGGCGCGAGCACGAGCGCACGTTGCATCGCCGCGTCAGCTCCGGCGGCGACGGCGACCAAGGCGACGACTACTGGCTGCGCATGTACGAGCTGTGCGGCGTCGAAGCGCGGCCGTTCGTCGAGACATCGTGTGACCGCGTACGCATCCGCGCCTACGCGAACTCCGGCCTCGTCGCCACCCGCCGCGAGGCCGGCCTCTTCGGACGTTGGAAACGCGACTTCCTCACGTTGATCGAAGCCGGCCATCGGCCGCACGATCTGCATTACATGGATCAGCTCTCGCTCGCCGCCACGCTCGCCCGCGCGTGGGAGCGCGTGCAGTGGCTCGACGGGCGCTACAACTATCCACTCGTCGGCCGGCCGCTCCTCGCTGAGCCGTTGCGCAGCGCGCGCCTCGACGAGCTGGTGCACATCCACTACAACCAGTACTTTCATTACGACGGCTTCCTCGCCGCGCTCGATCCCGCGATCGAACGCGACGGTGAAGTCGTCGACTGGCTGCATCAGCAGCTGCCGATTCCGGAGCACGCGTGAGACTCACCGACCGCCAATGCAACGCGCTGCGCGAGGACGGCTTCCTCCTCCTGCCGTCGCTCTTCACGCCGGCGGAAGTGGAGCTGTTGCGCGGCGCCGCGGAGTCGCTCGTCACGACGAAGGGCGAGCACGTGATCGCCGAGGATGATTCGCCGCATGTGAAGATGGTTTTCGGGGCGCATTTCGATCACGACCTCTTCGCCCGCCTCGTTCGCCATCCCGCCCTCCTCCACCCCGTCGAACAAGCGCTCGGGGAATCCGCGCACGTGTTCCAGTCGCGGCTCAACGTGAAGACGGCGTTCGCCGGCGGCGGCTGGCCGTGGCATCAGGACTTCAACCAGTGGTACCGGCAAGACGGCATGCGCACGCCGCGCGCGGCGATCGTCGGCGTGTTCCTCGACGACGTGAACCCGTGCAACGGCCCGCTGATGATGATTCCGCGCTCGCACAAACGCGGGCACATCCTCGTGCCCGACAACATGGACATCCCGCTCGACGTCGTGACCGCGGCCGCGAACGAGCACGGCATCGTGCCGCTGATGGGCTCGGCCGGCTCCGCGATCCTCTTCGACTCACTCGTGATCCACGGCTCGGCGCCGAACGTGTCGCCGTGGCAGCGACGCATCTTCTATCTGAACTACGTCGCGGCGTCGTGCAGCGACCTCCAGCCGCTGCGCGCGAAGCATCACTGCGACGTCGACGTGCGGCCCCTCACCGCGTTGCCGGACGATTGTCTGTCGGGATGGAAGGCGACCGCATGAGCCCGGTGAGCGGGCGTCCCGCCCGCAGGCAGCGGCACGTCTCGTGCCGCTGCTCGGACGTACGCCGAGCACGTAGCCGCCGGGCGGGACGCCCGTCGGCCTGCGGGCGGGACGCCCGCTCACCGGGGGCCACATGACCCGCAACGAGCCCTTCGCTGGCGCCTGTCTCCTCGGCGGCCGCGAGCGCGAGCTGCTGCTGGAAGTGCTCGCGTCGCAGAGTTGGTCGGCGTTCCGCGCGGGCATCGGCGAGCACGACGTCCGCACGCTTTGCGAGCTCCCGTCCGCCGAAGCCGCAAACTTCGCCGATCGCGAGGCGCCATTCCTCGGCGGCATCTTCGTTCGCCGCCTCGAAGCGCTCTTCGCCGCGCGGCTCGGCGTGCGCTACGCCGTCGCGTGCAACTCCGCGACGTCCGGCTTGACGATGGCCGGCGGCGCGCTCGACCTCGGGCCGGGCGACGAGGTCCTCGTCCCCTGTATGTCCTTCCACGCGTCGGCGACGGCGCTCGTGCCGCTCGGCGTGCGGCCGGTGTTCGTCGAAGTCGATCCCGGCACGTTCTGCATCGATCCCATCGACGCGGCGTCGAAGATCACGCCGCGTACGAAGGCGATCATGGCCGTCCATCTCGGCGGCGTCCCGGCCGATCTCGACGCGCTCGCGTCGTTCGGTTTGCCGATCATCGAAGACTGCGCGCAAGCGCCCGGCGCGACGTATCGCGGACGCGAAGTCGGCTCGATCGCGAACGCCGGCGTCTTCTCGCTCACCGAGAACAAGACGATCACGTGCGGCGAAGGAGGCATCGTCACGACGAACGATCCCGCGATCGCACTGCGCGCGAGGCTGATCCGCAATCACGGCGAAGGCGTAGTCGATGATGCGTCGCTCGCACACATCGTCGGGATGAATTTCCGCCTCACGGATCTGCAGGCGGCACTCGCCATCGCGCAATTCGAGCTGCTCGACGAGCGCAACGCCGCGCGCGCGGCGAACGTCGAGCATCTGCGCAACGGATTGCCGCGCGCCTTCCTGCCGCAGCGAATCGAAGCCGACGCAACGCCTGCCTGGTTCATGTTGATGACGCGCTACCTGCCGTCGCCTTCGATGCCGTCGCGCGACGAGCTCGTGCCGTTGCTGCATGCGGAAGGGATCCCGGTCGTCGGCGGTTACTCGCGGCTCCTCCATCAGCATCCGCTGTTCACGCGCGAGCGGCCGCAATCGTGTCCGCGCTCCGAGCAGCTGAATCGCGAGCTCGTGTGGTTCCCGTTCATCAACGCCCCGAACGATCGCGCGGACATGGACGATGTCCTCGCCGCTGTCGAGAAGGTGCTGCGATGAGCCGGCACGGCCGGCGGCGCTCGTTGGCCAAGCCTTCACCCGGCTCATCGCGTTCACCAGCTTTCGCGAGCACGATGACAGCTGGCGATGTCCTTGGAACCTTCGCCGACGACGGCATCGCCTTCCCCATCCCCGCATTGACGGCGGACGAATTGGCGACCGTGCGCGGCGAGTGGGCGCGCATCGTCGGCGCTCACGGCGGCCGGCTCGAGCACTTCGATCGCGCGCATTACTACTTCGGCTGGGCGTGGGATCTCGCCACGCATCCGCGCATCCTCGACGCCGTCAGCGCCGTCCTCGGCGAAGACGTCGTCATCTGGGGCACGCTGATTCTGTCGAAGGCGCCGCACAGCGAAGGCTTCATCGCCTGGCACCAGGACGGCGAATACGCGCGTTTCCTCGGCGACGCACCGGCCGTTTCGGCGTGGATCGCGCTCAGCGACAGCACGCTCGAAAGCGGCTGCATG
>JAFAVZ010000444.1 GCA_019242175.1 Acidobacteriota bacterium | reverse complement strand
CAATTTCGCGAGCTGCGCGTAGGCGCGAAGAAATCGCGTCAGTCCTTCCGCCCGGGACGAGATCACGCGCATGCCGCTCGTCGCGTCGTCGCGCCAGTCCTCGGGCAGCGGCTCGCGCGCGACGAGGCGCGCGGTCGAATCGGCGATCGACTGGATCGGCGCGAGCGAGTTGTTCAGCTCGTGGCTCAGCACGCGCACGATGCGTTGCCACGCCTGCGCTTCTTCTTCCCGCAGCGCGCGGCTGATGTCGGCGATGAACAGCAGCCGATGCGGCAAGCCGCGTTCGCGAAACGTCGAGCGGCGTACGCTCCAACGGCCTGCCCCGCCCGCGAAGCGTCGATCGACGATCTCCGGTCCGTCGAGCAGATCGCCGAGACCGATCTCGATCGCGGTAGCCCCAAGCAGGCGCAACGCAGGACGTCCGAGAAGGCGTTCGCCGGCGCGGTTGACGATGCGCAATCGCTGCTCGGGATCGAACGCGAAGATCGCCGCGTCGATGTTCGCCAGCACCGCGCGCAGCAGCGCCGTCGCCTCGATCGCCTCCAGCTTCCGCGACTCGATCGCCTCGCGCAGCGTGTCGAGCTCCTGCATCACTTCGCCGAGGACGTCGCCGGCGTGGAGATCGCGAGGACGGAGCGTGTAGTCGTCCTCGCGGAGTGCGGAGATCAGATTCGTCAGCGTGCGCAGCGGATACACGAGCCGCTCGTGCAGCAGATAAGTGGCGATGAACATGGAGACGGCGGCGAAGAAGATCACCGTGAAGATCGCGCGCGCCGGCGCGTGCGACGTGTAGAGCAGCACCAGCGCAGCGACGAGCATCGGCACGACGGCCGCCACCGCGGTGAGCATGATACGGACCTCGAAGCGCACGCGCCGGCGCTTCGCGCGCGGCTGCCTCATAGGCCGTAGCGCTGGATCCGCCGATAGAGCGCGCTCCGGCTCAGTCCCAGCGCCTCGGCCACCCGGCTCACATTGCCGTCGTAGCGCACGAGCGCCTTGCGGATGAGCAGCGCCTCGACGTCTTCCAGGCTCATGTCATCCATTCTCTGCTCTGTGGGCGCCTGGAGTCCAAGGTCGGCGCGCGCGATCGTCGCGCCGCCGGCCATCAGCACCGCGCGTTCCACGACATGCTCCAGCTCGCGCACGTTGCCCGGCCACGCATGCTCGAGCAGCGCCTTCATCGCCTGCGCATCGAATCCGTCGATGCTCTTTCGATAACGCGCGGCGTGTTGGCGCAACACGCGGCCGGCGAGCAGCGGGATGTCTTCGCGCCGGTCGCGCAACGGCGGCAGGCGGATCTCGACGGTGTTGATGCGAAACAACAAGTCCTGCCGAAAACGGCCGGCTTGCACGTCCTCTTCGAGCGCGGAGTTCGTGGCGGAGATGAGGCGCACGTCGGCGCGGCGCGTTTGCGAAGAACCGACGCGTTCGAACTCGCCGCTCTCCACGACGCGCAGCAACTTCGCCTGTTGCGCGGGCGGCACGTTCGCGATTTCATCGAGGAACAACGTGCCGCCGTCGGCGAGCTCGAAGCGGCCGACGCGATCGCTCTTCGCATCCGTGAACGCGCCGCGCACGTGACCGAACAGCTCGCTCTCGAACACGCTCTCCGCGAGTCCCCCGGCGTTCACGGAGACCATCGGCTTCGACGCGCGTTTCGACGCCGCATGGATCGCGCGCGCCACCACGCCTTTGCCGGTGCCGTTCTCGCCGCGAATCAAGACGTTCGCATCGGACGGCGCGACTCTCCGCACCATCTCCACCACGCTCTTCATCGTCGCCGCCTCGGCCACGAAGTCGAGCGCATCGCCGCCGGCCATCGAGCGTTCGAGATCGCGCGAACGGCGTAGAGCTTTGCCGAGGTCGAGCTGATTGCGGACGATGGCGAGGAGGCGCGCGTTGTCCCACGGCTTCTGCACGAAGTCACGCGCGCCGCGGCGCATGGCGTCGACGACGAGGTCGATCGTCGCCCACGCCGTCATGACGACGACCGGCAGCGTCGGATCGTACGCGTGCAGTTGTTCGAGGAGGTCGAGCCCCTCCGCGCCGGAGGTGGTGTCGCGGCTGTAATTGAGGTCGACGATGACGAGATCGAATTCGCGCGCGCCGACGGCGCGGATCACGGCCGCCGGCGAGGGCGCGGTCTCGACGGCGAGCCCCTCCGGCTTCAACAGGAGCCGCAGAGCCTCGAGAACGTCGGGCTGATCGTCGGCGATGAGAACGGTGGGCATGGTCGTCGTTGTGATCCTGAGCCCCGAAGAGGCGAAGGATCCGCACCTCAAAGTGTCATCCTGAGCCCCGAAGAGGGCGAAGGATCTCCTGGCACGTGCGCTTTCCGCCCGCATCAGGAGATCCTTCCCCGTCTTCGCGGGTCAGGATGACAAAACATCCGTACCGATCTTGCTCGGCGCTCGAAATCCTTGTCATCCTGAGCCCCGAAGAGGGCGAAGGATCTCCTCGCACGTGCGCTTCCCGCCTGCATCAGGAGATCCTTCCCCGTCTTCGCGGGTCAGGATGACAAACATCCGTACCGATCTTGCTCGGCGCTCGAAAGGTTAGCAATCCTTGTCATCCTGAGCCTCGAAGAGGGCGAAGGATCTCCTCGCACGTGCGCTTTCCGCCTACATCAGGAGATCCTTCCCCGTCTTCGCGGGTCAGGAGGACAAAACATCCGTACCGATCTTGCTCGGCGCTCGAAATCCTTGTCATCCTGAGCCCCGAAGAGGGGCGAAGGATCTCCTCGCACGTGCGCTTTCCGCCTGCATCAGGAGATCCTTCCCCGTCTTCGCGGGTCAGGAGGACAAACACCCGTAACCGATCTTGCTCGGCGCTCGAAAGGTACGGATCCTTCGCTCCGCTCAGGATGACACATGCCTCGGACGCGGAGGGTCGCCGAGGCTTGGCCAACCTGCGCTGCCGGCCGTGCCGGCTCAGTCGTATCGAATGGCCACCAGTGGATCCACTCTCGCCGCGCGTCGCGCCGGTACCCAACTCGCGACGAGCGCGACGCCGGCGATCGTCGCGCAGATCGCGACGAACGTGATCGGATCGTTCGTGCCGATGCCGTAGAGCAGCGTCGTCATCAGCCGGGTCGTCGCGAGCGCCACGCCGACGCCGATCGCGACCCCGACGCCGACGAGCTTCAGCGCATTGCCGACGATCAGGCGGAAGACGTCGGCGGTGCCGGCGCCGAGCGCCATGCGGATCCCGATCTCCGACGTCCGTTGCGTGACCGTGTACGACATCAGGCTGTAGATGCCGACGGCGGCCAGGATCAACGCGAGCGCGGAGAGCGCGCCGAGGAGAACCATGTTGAATCGGCGCGTGGAAATCGACTGGCCACGGACCTCCGCCATCGTGCTGATGTTCGTAATCGGCTGCTCGCGGTCGATTTCTCGAACTACCGCCCGTAGAGTCGGTCCGATCGTCATCGCGTTCGGAACCTGCACGATGTAGTGCATGTGCCGAGCCGGCTGCTGCCGTACGGCGAGGTAGAGCATGGGCGTCGGCTCGCGGGTGAGGTCGTGATAGCGAACGTCGCCGACGACGCCGACGATCTCGTGCTCCACTTCGCCTTCGTCCCACTCCATCAGCAGCTTGCGCCCCACCGGATTCTGGTTCGGAAACCAGCGGCGGGCAAACGTCTCGTTGATGATGACCACCGGCGGCGTTTTCAGCACCTCACGATCGGTGAAGTCGCGGCCTCGCAGCAGCGGGATGGACATCGTGCGGAAGTAGTTCGGCGTGGCCGTCGATGTCGTCGCGCTCGGCTCGTGGCCCGGAGGGAAACGCGGCTGGCCGGAGATCTGGAAGTTCCAGGCGCGTTCATTCCGGTCGAGCGGAAGCAGATCTACGGCGCCGACCGATCGCACGCCGGGAACGGCGCGCAGCCGTTCCATGATCCGCATCATGTACGCGTCCTGCTTTTCCGGCGTGTTGTACATCGCCTGGCGAGCGGAAAGCTCCACAAATGCAGTGTTTTGGAAGTCGAAGCCGGGGTCGACGCCCGTGACGCGCATGAAGCTCCGGAGGAGCAATCCGGCGCCGACGAGGAGCACGAGCGATAGCGAGATCGCAGCGGTGACGAGCACGTTGCGGATGCGATTCCGCCCCTTCCCTTCCGTCGATCCGCGCGTCCCTTCCTTCAGCGTCTCGTTCAGGTTCGTCTTCGACGCGGCGAGCGCCGGCGCGAGGCCGAAGATGATGCCGGTGAGCACCGACAACGCGAGCGTGAACGTGAGCACGCCGGCATCGAGCGAGATCGTGTCGAGGCGCGGGACGTCGCGCGGAGCGAGCGCCTTCAGCACGTCGAGCGCCCACGACGCGAGCAGCACGCCGGTGGCGCCGGCGATCAATGAGAGCATCACGCTTTCGACGAGCAGCTGCGCGATGATGCGCGCGCGGCTCGCGCCGACCGCGGCACGAATCGCCATCTCCCGACGCCGTCCCGCAGCGCGCGCCAGCAAGAGGTTCGCGACGTTCGCGCAACCGATCAGCAGCACGAGCGCGACGGCGCCTAGCAGAAGAAGCAGCGCAGGGCGCACTTCCTCTACCAGCTGTCGATGCAGCGACGTGATGTGGTACCGGAAGCCTGCCGCCTCCGCGGGATGCTGTTGCTCGATCCGCCTGCCGAGGACTTCCGCCTCGGCCACGGCCTGCTCCAACGTCGCGCCGTCTTTCACGCGCGCGACGCCGTCGATGAAGATCGCATCGCGATGCGAGAGATCCTGGGGATCCATCACTTCGTGAAAGGGAAGCCAATAGTCATGGCACTCCGTCTCGATCGGGAACACGAACCCCTCGGGCATCACGCCTACGACCTGCCGCCGCTTCGTCCCGGTGCCGAAACGAACGACGCGACCGATGACCTTCGGATCGCCGTGGAAGATCTTCTTCCACGTTTCATGGCTGAGGATGACCGTGGGCTGCGCGCCGGGATGATCGTCGGCGGCCGTGAAGGTCCGGCCGAGGAGCGGCTTCGCGAGCAGGACTCGATTGAAGAGATCGGCGGAAACGAACGAGCCGCTGACGTGCGTCGGCTCGTCGCCTTCCCAGAAGAAGCTCGAGTTGCGGACGAAGACGCCGAGCGAATCGATCGTCTTCGCCTGCGTGCGCAAGTCGTCGAGGTTCGGATACGAGAGCACCGGGTCGATGCCGCCCGTCTCGAGGTTTTTCCCCTGGACTTTGACGATCTTCTCCGGCCGGTCGAACGGCAGCGGGCGAAGAAGGATGGCGTTGACGACGGTGAAGATCGCGGTGTTCGCGCCGAGGGCGAAGGCGAGGGTGAGGATCGCGACGAGGGTGAAGGCGCGGTCCTTCGCCAGCGTGCGGATGCCGAAGCGGAGGTCCTGTAAGAGGTCGTGGATCATGATCGATGTCCGTCAGGCGATGGCGAAGCCGCTGTCGGCGAGCTTCTCTTCGGCGTAGCGCTCGTGCGTTTCCTCGACGACGCGGCCGTCGAAGAGATGCACGGTGCGGTCGGCGTAGCGTGTGAAGCGCGGGTCGTGCGTGACCATGCAGATCGTGGAGCCGGCGGAGTGGAGCTGGCGCAGAAGGTCCATCACCTGCTCGCCGTTCTTCGAGTCGAGGTTGCCGGTCGGCTCGTCCGCGAGCAGGATCGCCGGCTCGCCGGCGAGCGCCCGCGCAACGGCGACGCGTTGCTGCTGGCCGCCGGAGAGTTGCGACGGATAGTGCTTCGCGCGA
>JAFAVZ010000344.1 GCA_019242175.1 Acidobacteriota bacterium | reverse complement strand
CACGGCGCACGCCACGATCTTCGCCATCGGCAACGAGGTCTGGCCGGCGGTGCAGGCCGCCGAGCAGCTGGCAAAAGAAGACGACATTAACGTCACTGTCATCAATGCGCGTTTCATCAAGCCCTTGGATGACGAATTGATTCAGAAATACTGTAAGTCTTATCCGCCGGTCTTTACCGTGGAAGAAGGCTCCCTCGCCGGCGGCTTCGGCGCCGCGGTGATGGAGCGCTGCGAGGAGCTCGGCATCCAAGGCGTGCAGTTCCACCGCATCGGCATCCCCGACGAGTACGTGCACCACGGCTCGCAAGACGTGCTCCGCGCGCAGTACGACCTGCACCCGGAAGGCATTGCGAAGCGGGTGCGGGAGGTGGTGCGGCCGGCAGGGAAACAGGGGACGCTGGGCGAATTCGTGGACTACGTTCTGGAATTGGCAAACAGCATCCCCGACGAAGACCTCGAGCGGATGCACGCCAAGGGCGCGGACTCCGACCACATCGACGAAGTCGTCTACGGCACGAGGAAGCGCGTCGCGAAGTAGATGAAGGAGTGTTTCGTAGACGCCTGGTTCATGATCGCCTTGCTCGATCGAGGCGATCATCATCACGTCCAAGCGGCGCGCATGAGAGAGCGCCTGCGTCACGTGCCTCTTCTGACGCATGAAGGCGTCCTCTTCGAGGTCCTTGCGTTCTTCGCTGCAAGCGGTCGGCTCGGCCGGACGACGGCAATGGCCATGGTGCGTAGGGCACAGGCGGAGTGGACCGTCATCTCGATCACCCCGAACCTTTTCGACGCCGCCCTCGCCCTCTATGCCGCCCGTCCCGACAAGGAGTACTCGCTCACCGACTGCATGTCGATGATCGTCATGCGCAATCGTGGGATCGAGCACGTCCTCACGAACGATCACCACTTCCGCCAGGAAGGGTTCACCGTCCTCTCCGAGTAATGAAAAAGCAGCGGCTCGACGTGGCGCTCGTCGAGCGGGGGATCGTCGAGACGCGATCGAAGGCGCAGTCGCTGATCATGGCGCGGCGCATCCTGGTCAACGGTCTCCACATCGACAAAGCCGGCGCCTCGGTCACCGAGGAAGACGCGCTCGCGATCGAAGAGCTGGAGCATCCGTGGGTCGGGCGGGGTGGGATGAAGCTCGCCCACGCGTTGCGCGAGTTCGGGATCGCCGTCGAAGGGAGGGTCTGCGCGGACGTCGGCGCGTCGACGGGCGGCTTCACCGACGTCATGCTGAAGAGTGGCGCGGCGAAGGTCTATGCGATCGACGTCGGCTACGGGCAGCTCGATCAGTCGTTGCGCAACGATCCGCGCGTCGTCAATCGGGAGAAGGTGAACGCGCGGTTTCTCGAGGCGAGCGACTTTGAAGACGTCATCCAGTTCGTCTCCATCGACGTCTCATTCATCCCGTTGAAGCTGATCCTCCCCGCGGTCGCGAGGTTCCTCGACGGCGAGCTCGTCGCGCTCATCAAGCCGCAATTCGAAGTCGGGAAGTCGGAAGTGGGGAAGGGGGGAATCGTGCGCGACGAGGCGAAGCGTCAGCAGGCGGTCGACGGCGTGGTCGCGGTCGCGCGCGAGTTGGGGTTCGAGGTGAAGGGCGTGATCGAGAGTCCGGTGAAGGGGGCGGAGGGGAATGTCGAGTTCCTCATGCACGCAGCGAGAGATATTCGCGCAGCCCTTCCTCCCACGACTCCGGACGAACGCCCGTGAGCCGTTCGTAGCGCTCGGTCGACAGCACCGAATACGCGGGGCGGGTGGCGGGGCGGGGGAACTGGTCGGAGGTGACCGGCTCCACGTTCGCGGCATCGCCGACGATCGCCTTCGCGAAGTCGAACCACGTGCACTCCGGCTCGTCGGCGTAGTGCGCGATGCCGGTTGCGTCCTGCATGCCGAGGCGGATCAGGGCGTTCGCGAGATGCGGCGTGTAGGTTGGCCGTCCGCGTTGATCGTTCACCACGCGCAGGTTCGTGTTGCCCTTGCGCACCTGGTTGCGGATCGCCTCGATGAAGTTCGGGCCGTTCACGCCGAAGAGCCACGCGGTGCGCACGATGAGGTGCTTGCGCGCGAGCGTCGCGGCCTGTTCGCCGATCAGTTTCGAACGTCCGTAGGCGGAGAGCGGCGCGGTCGCGTCGTGGATGTCGTACGGCGTGCGTTTTGTGCCGTCGAAGACGAAGTCGGTCGAGATGTGGATCAGCAGCGCGTCGATGTCGTTCGCCGCGTGGGCGAGATGCTCGACGGCCGAGCCGTTGATCGCGTTCGCCAGCGCCTCGTTCTTCTCCGCGTCGTCGACCTTCGTGTAAGCCGCGCAATTCACGATGATCGTCGGCTTCTCGCGCCGCACGATCTCCGCCACGGCGCCGGCGTCGGTCACGTCGAGATCCGTTTTCGTGACGGCGACCACGTCTTCACCACGCCGCGCGAGCTCGTCCCGCAGGTCGGTCCCGACCATCCCGTTCGCCCCCGTGATCAGCCAGCGATGTGCCATCAGGAGGTGAACTTCCCGCCTTCGGTTTTCAGCTGCACCTTGATCTTCGACTCCTTCGTGGCGATGAGGCCGAGCACGGAGAGGGCGTAGAGGATGCGCGCGTTGTCGGCGGCGGAGAGCGGCGGCGTCTGGGTCAGCTCGAACAGCGCGCGGCGGCCGTCGCAGAGGTCGAGCAGGCGTTGCTCATCGTCGTTGAGCGCGAGTCCGTCGACCGCCGCGCCGGTCTTCGTCAGCAGCGTCGCCTTGACGCCGAGGCGGGCGACGAGCGCTTTCGGGTCGGGCATCTGGCGAACGCCTTCCATCAGCGCCTGCGGCACGGGGATCTGCACCTTCACGAACTCGAGGTGCTTCTCCCGGCCGTGGCGGAAGGAGACGGTGCCGAAATCCCAGGCGAACACCGACCAGAGGAGGCCGCGGATGTGCTCGTGCAGCACGACGAACAGCTCGCGTGGATCGATCGCCCGCATCTCGGTGAGGATCGTCCCCTGCCGTTTGCCGGTCGTGGCGAGGAGGCGCACGCTCTCGTCGTACTGCTCCTGGGTGATGCGGCTGGAGCGGAGCAGCTGATCGCCGAGGGAGTCGCGGATCTGGTTGGAGGCGGCGTAGATGATCTCGCCGTTCTCGAGATAGATGCTCTTCACCTCCGCGCCGCGGCGGCATTCGACGATGCCGGGCGCGCGGTAGCGATGGATCGTGGTGAGGATCTCGGGAAGCGGCGTCTGGGCCAGGTCGCTCTGGTAGAGCGGCGGCGACGAGGATTCAGGCCCGTTGGGAAGCATCACGCGGACACCGTGCGGCTCAGGTGGTTTTCTTTTCGTCGAGTTGCTTGTTCGCGTCTTCTTTGCCTTTGCTCAGGCCGGCTTTGAAGTTCGAGATGCCTTCGCCGAGGCCGCGGCCGAGCTGGGGAAGACGGCCCGCACCGAAGACGACGAGAATGATGGCGAGGATGATGAGAAGTTCGGGAAGTCCAAGTGAGCCAAACATGTAGCCTCCGTTGGGGCGCGGGAAGTGTAGCTGAACGCTGGGCCGGAGAACAGCGGCCGTTCCTTGGACGTTCCCAGTTACCACTCCGTAGACGCGGGGTCGAAATCGAAGAGGCTGGTGCCCTGCGGACGTTCGTCCATGCTGTTCAGCCGGCGAACGAGCTGGCGATGGGCGGTGCCGTGACGGACGACCTCGCGATATTTTTTCATGGTATTCGCCTCCTTGACGGCGCTCTCACACGTCGTCTTCTCGCGATCGAGCTGTTCCCGCCTTTTGGATCGTGCACTTAGGAACTTGCTGCTCTCGCTCTTTGCATGCTCCTCTACGTTGTCATAGCCGAGCATCTGGCGAAACGCCGCGTTCGCTTCCGTCTTGTCGACTCCAGCGAACAAAAGGATCGGACTGTGGTCGCTACCGTCGCTCGCACGCATGCGCCGAAAGGCGCGATGCTGAACGTCCATGACCATGGGTCGACCGTCGGCAGGGTCTAGCGGCAGCGCCCGGCAGAATGGCCAGTTCGTGCTGCAAATGGCGAAATCGGCTATCTGCATGCGCCTGGATTGGAACCACTCCGGTGGTTTCCACATCCCGGCGTTGGTCCCGGTTACGGCGGCTACGATCTTCAATTTGTCGGGCAACCGTTGCTCGAACGTGTTGCCGGTCTCTCTGCGACTCTTCGGCGTTTCGGCCTTGTCCGATTTCTCGACAAGCGCCTCAGGGGACAGGTAAAAGTCACCCACGAGAATCCAGCGAACACCTTGCTCACATTCGGTTTGCACCTGCTCGAAGATCTTCTTCAGTTGTTTCGTATAGATCGCGACGCGGTTGAACTCCGAGCCCTCTGGCGAGGTATGGACGACGCCCAGGCGAAAAGTCAGGCCGACACATCCTTTGCTCCCGCAGGGCTGCTTACTGAGGTGGTAGACGACTACCGGCCGGAATTCAGGCACCTCACGTTTATCAACCGCGTCGTGCGAGGTCTCTTCATCTTCCTCGCTCATCTCGAAATCCTCGTCGCTTTCGTCGCCGCGCTCGTCGTCGCTGTCGCTCTGCTCGGCCTCGGTGCTGCGCCTACGCTTCAACGGCGCCGTCCGTCCTGTCGAGCGGTCATCCCCGTCGCCCTCGCTCTGCCCGTCCTCGATGTTGCCCTCACGTTTTCCCATCGGTAACGGTACTCCTCGGCGGTCATGCTCATCGCTCTCGCTCTGCTGACTCTCACTCCGAGCGTTCCGGGCATCGAGCCTGCGTTTTTTGAGCGGCGGTGACGTGGAGCCGTCGTCCATTCCTAGGGAGCCGACCTCGCGTTTAGAAACGGGGCGGTAGACTTCGAAGCGATTCGTGGATTTCGTGGCTCCGGTCTGTTTTTTTGGCTTACCGCTGCTGTAAATAGCTGTTTT
>JAFAVZ010000224.1 GCA_019242175.1 Acidobacteriota bacterium | reverse complement strand
AGCACGTAGTGCCCCATCTCGTGGCCCATCACGGAGACGATCTCGTCGTCGTCCATCTTGGCCAGCAGCGTGTCGTACAGCACGATGCGTTTCGTCGGGCCGATGCCGGTGACGTAAGCGTTCATCGTCGTCGTCTGCTTCGACGCATTGATCTCGAAAACATCCGCATTCGGGATCCCCGCCCGCGTCGCCTCGGCGAGCAAGCGCCCGCGCAGCGGCTCGCGATGGAACGGCTCGAACTTGTTGAAGAGCGGGTCGATGATCACCGGCACGATGATGACGCCGAGGATGACGATGGGGATGGCGCCGAGGCAGACGGCGATCCACCATTGGCGAAAACGGCGGATGGCCCAGAGCGCGAGCGGGACGAAGAGCATCGACGTCACGAGGCCGATGGCGAGGTTCTTCAGCTGGTCGCCCATCCACGAGCCAAACGTCTGGTGCGTGAGCCCGAACTCGAGCGGGACGACGCGGCCGGCGTAGTAGTCGAGCGGAAAGCCGATCACCCAGGTGAAGACGGTGAAGAAGAGGAGCCAGAGGAGCGTCTGCGGATAGTGTTTCGTGGTGATGCGCGCGGCGAGATTGCGCATCTTCGCGGAGAGGCCGGTCAGCAAAATGGCCAGGAGCAGGACGAGGCCGAAGAGAACGTTGACGAAGTAGAGGACGTCGAGAATCTGGCTGTGCCGGATCATGTCCGGCGTTACGTGCACTTCGTATCGATATTGCTTATCGGCCATGGCGGATAGAATCGCAGGCTGCGAAGGGGGAAGCAAATGGACTTCGATAAAGGCTCGGTAGTCACGCTGCTCAACAAGATCCTGGAGATGGAGCTCGCCGGCGCGGTGCGCTACACGCACTATTCGCTGATGGTCTTCGGCTACAACCGGATTCCGATCGTGAGCTGGCTGCGCGAGCAGGCTACGGAATCGATGACCCACGCCCAGCAAGCGGGCGAAATGATCACCACCCTCGGCGAGCATCCGTCTCTCGGCATCGGCCACCTGCTCGAAACGCATAAGCACGACGTGGGCGACATCCTGCGAGAGGCGCTCGACAACGAACGCCAGGGCCTCCAGCTCTACCGCGATCTGCTCAAGCTCGTGGAAGGCAAGTCGGTGTGGCTCGAAGAGTACGCGCGGCAGATGGTTTACGCCGAGGAGTCGCACGCGGCGGAAGTGGACAAGATGCTGCGGAAGCCGGGCGACATCAAGAGTGTGATGAGCTAGGTGAGCGGGCGTCTCGCCCGCAGCCGCCGGACGTCGTCGTCCGGCGGTACCGCTCCAGCACATCGGAGCCACGGCACGAGACGTGCCGCGGCCGGCGGGCGAGACGCCCGCTCACCTACGCGCGCAACGCCTCCACCGGCTGCAGGCGCGATGCGGTCATCGACGGATACAACCCCGCCAACAGGCCGATCGACACCGCGAAGCCGCTCGCGACGCTGAGGCCGAACATCGACACCGGCAGGCCGGCGGGGAAGACGCCGGCGATGAGGCGCACCACACCGATGCCGCCGCCGAGACCGATCGCGGCGCCGACCACCGAGAGGGTGATCGACTCGATCAGGAACTGCAGGAAGATCTCCGCGTCCGTCGCGCCCATCGACTTGCGCAGGCCGATCTCGAAGAGGCGTTCGCCGATCGAGATCTTCAGCACGGAGAAGATGCCGACGCCGCCGATGACGAGGGAGATCGCGGCGATGGCGAAGAAGATGATCCGCCAGTTGCGCAGGATCTGCACGATGTTGCCGCGCTCCTTCAGGATCTCCTTGCCGACGTTCTCCACGTGCACGTCGTGGATGCCGTGATGCGCGCGGGCGTACGTCCGCGCCGCCTCGTCTTCCGCGTCGATCGACTTCTCGGGCGTGACGGCCTTGGCCAGCACGTAGGAAATCGAGCTCGCGCGGCCGAACATGCTCTGGCAGATCGAGAACGGGATGTAGGCGCCGCCGGTCTCCTTGCGCATGTCGTCGTCGTTGACGAACTTCATGTTGAATTCGGTGCCGACGCCGATCACGGTGAGGCGGCGGTTGCCGAGGTTGATCTGCTGGCCGATTGCGTCGTCGCCGCCAAAGAGCTGTTGCTTCAGTTTGTAGCCGAGGACGACGACGGGGGCGACGTTCTGATCGTCGCGGTCGGAGATGAAGCGGCCGGCGCTGGTGTGGCGGTTCTTGATCGTCGCGAACGCGGGCGTGACGCCGTAGACGTCGACGCGCCGCGTGACCGTGCCCGCCGTGACGACGGCGCGCGTCTCCCCCACCGGCGACAGCGCGGTGATCAACTCGCTGCCTTCGAACCACTTCCCGTCTTCGATGCGGATGCCGCGCGAGAGATGCTGCTTCGCGCGCTCGAGGCGATCGGGCGGTGTCTTGGCGGACATCACGAGGACGCCGTCGAGGCCGAGGTCTTCCATGCCTTCCCACACGGCGGCGGAGACGCCGTCGAGCACGGACATCACGACCACGATGGCGAGCGTGCCGAGCATCACGCCGAGGAGCGTAAAAAAGGAGCGCAGCGGATGGCCTTTGACTTCTTCGAAGCTGGTGCGGATCGATTCCGTGATTTCCATGGCGGCTACTCCGTGCGCAGAGCTTCGATGGCGTTGAGGCGCGAGGCGCGGATCGCCGGGTACATGCCGAACAGCAGGCCCGTGCCGGCGGCGAAGACCAGCGCGTAGACGCAGGTCATGAACGTGATCACGGGCGGCGTGCGCAGCAGCATGCCGATTCCGGTGGTGAACCCTTTGCCGGCGATGAGTCCGAGGAGACCGCCGAAGAGCGAGACGAGGATCGACTCGGCCAGGAACTGGAAGAAGATCTGCGCCGGCGACGCGCCCACGGCCTTGCGCGTGCCCACTTCCCGGACGCGCTCGTTGAAGGACGCGAGCTGGATGTTCATCACGACGATGCCGCCCACGATGAGGGAGATGATTCCGCAGACCATGAAGAGCATGTCGTACATCTTGTTCTGCTGCTCGTTGCGGCGGAGGTTTGCGACGCGGGAGAAGACTTCGAAGTCGGCGACGCCGTGCTCGCGCTGGAGGATCGCCTTGATCTCGTCCACCGCCTCGCCGTCTTTCTTGATGTCGCGCATGCGCGCGTTCATGAAGCTGATCTTCCCCTGCTCCAGCGACTGCCCCTTGCGCGTGACGAGCGTCGTGAGCGGGATGTAGATGTTGCGGTTCATCCAGCGCATCGCGTTGTGCTTTTTGTCGAAGGAAAAGTACTTCTCCTCCATCACGCCGACGACCTGGTAGCCGGTGCCGTTCATGGTCAACGTCTTGCCGATCGGGTCGTCGGAGCCGAAGAACTCCGTGGCCCGCTCCGAGCCGAGCACGACGACGCGCGCGGCGGAGGAGACGTCGTTGTCGGTGATGAAGCGGCCGGTGCCGGCGTGGAAGTCGCTCATCGGCGAGTACGCCGGGAGCACGCCCATGACGCCGCGCGGCTTCTCGATGGAGCGATAGCGGATGGTCATCTCGTCCTGCGAGACGGGCGAGACGAGGTCGATGTTCTTCGCGTTGCGGAGGGCCACGACGTCGCGGTAGACGAGCCCCTTCGAGGCCAGCGCCTTCGCGCTCAGCGTCACCTTCCCCGTCGGCTTGTCGCCGATCCAGATCTTCTGGATGCCGCCGGACACGCGGTAGTACTCCATCGACGCGGCCTTGCCGGCGACGCTGAGGGAGAACGTGGCGACGATGGAGCCCGCGCCCAGGATGATGCCGACGAGCTGCAGCAACGTGCGCCCGAAGTGATCCTTGATGTCGCGGATCCCGTCGATGATGGACTCGAAGATGATCATGATGGTTGGTTGCTGGTTGCTGGTTGCTGGTTACTAGTTGCTGGTTGCTAGTTGCTGGTTACTAGTTGCTGGTTACTAGTTGCTGGTTACTAGTTGCTGGTTACTAGTTGCTGGTTACTAGTTGCTGGTTACTAGTTGCTGGTTACTAGTTGCTGGTTACTAGTTGCTGGT